>NZ_JCAKNE010000008.1:0-134529 GCF_059515965.1 Propioniciclava sp. LT432
TCAGTGTCAGGGTGGTGGTACCGCGGTTGCGGTGGTTGGATCCTGACCATCAGTCGGCTGGTTCTTAGGCTTCGTGCCGGGAGTCCTTTTTGTGGGGATGTGGCGTCCATGCGTTTTGCCGTCGGCTGGTGGGAAGGAACCGGCCGGCGTGACTTGATAGGAGCGTGGCATCGCCCCCACTGAGATGTGTCCGCCGACCGGTTCCGACCGTCCTCCACTGATCAGGTGAAAGGAGGCAACCACCATGGTTGTCGTTGGTGTGGATGTTCACAAGCAGGCCCACACGTTCGTTGCGGTCGACGAGGTCGGCCGCAAGCTGGGCCAGTTCACGGTGAAAGCGACCAGCGAGGGGCACGCGAAGGCGTGGGCCTGGGCCACCGGCGAGTTCGGGGCCGAGTTGGTGTGGGCCATCGAGGACTGCCGGCACCTGTCGGCCCGCTTGGAACGTGACCTGCTCACGGTCGGGCAGAAGGTGGTGCGGGTGCCGCCGAAGATGATGGCCGAGCAGCGTCGGGTCGCACGGACGCGGGGGAAGTCTGATCCGATCGACGCGTTGGCGGTGGCGCGGGCGTTCTTGCGGGAACCCGATCTGCCGGTTGCGTCGCACGATGAGGGGTCACGGGAGTTGAAACTGCTGGTTGACTACCGGGAATCGTTGGTGTCGACCAGGACCAGGATCATCAACAGCTTGTTGTGGCGGATCCATGAACTCGACCCCGAGCGTGTGCCGGCGCCCCGGTCGCTTGACCGTCAGGCCACCCAACAGGCCTTGCGTGGGTGGCTGGTGGGTTTGCCGGGGATCGTGGCCGAGTTGGCCTTGGCGGAGCTCGACGACGTCGTTGCGCTCACGCGTCGGGTCAACGAGCTGGAGCGCAGGATTGCCGCCTCGGTGGTCAGGGTGGCCCCTTCGTTGGTGGCCATGCCTGGCTGCGGGGTGTTGACCGCGGCCAAGCTGGTCGGCGAGACAGCAGGTGTCACGCGGTTCGCGACCGAGGCCAAGTTCGCCCGGCATGCCGGGATCGCACCGATCCCGGTGTGGTCTGGCCGGACCGAAGGACGGGTCCGGTTGACCAGGTCCGGCAACCGGCAGCTGAACGTGGCGATCCATCGGATCGCCCTCACCCAGATCCGGCTGGCAGGCGGCCTCGGGAAGGTGTACTACGAACGGAAGAAGGCCGAGGGCATGTCCACCCCCGAAGCCCTGCGCTGCCTCAAACGACGCCTCGCCCGCATCGTCTACAACACCCTGAAGACCGACCACGAAGCGACCCTCGGGACCTGCATCCCGGCAGCCGCTTGACATAGGAGAAACGCATGCGCCGCGCCGACCTCCTCCGCCACGCGGCCAACTGGCTCAACCTCACCACGCCCGTCGGGTTGGTGGTCGCCGGGCTCGGGGGCTCCCGCCTGCGGCGGTCCCCCTCCGGCCTGTTCCTGGCCGAGGGCTACCGGTTCCGCTTCCCGGACGCGGGTGCCTTCACGATCGGGGACGTCGTGGTCACCTCGGGCACGATGGCGCTGCTGGAGCAACGGACGCCTGGCGTGCTGGACCACGAGCAGCGGCACGCCGGCCAGTACGCCGTGGGCGGGGTGTGGTTCCTGCCCGCCTACCTCCTTGGCGCCGCCTGGTCATGGGCACGGACGGGGAATCCCGCCTGGCTGAACCCCTTGGAGCGCCACGCCGGCCTGGTCGCGGGCGGGTATGCGGACGCCCTGACAGGCCGGCCACGAGGAGCGGTGTGGACGTTCCGGGGCGAACCCGGACTCTCCGCGCTCGGACGCCCCTGGCGTGCGTTCAGACGGTCGAGGAGAACGGGAGGTGACGAGCCGAGCGGTTCTGCTGGCGCTGGTCGCGCTGGCGACGGAGACGCTTGACGAGCAGGGGGGCGTGGGCCAGCGCCTCGGGGCGGTCGATCAGCGCGTTGATCTCCTGGTAGTAGCGCGGAACGGACAGGCCGAAACGGGCCAGAATGGCGGCGTCCTTGCCCTCGGGCGCCTTGAAGCCGGTCGCCTCGAAGTCGAGCAGATCGGCCTCGAACTCGGAGAGGCCGGACTCGATGAGGCCGGACTCGGTGGGACCTGTTACGGTTTCGACCAGTGCCTCGGACATGTTCTTGATGCTACGCCACGAATCACAACGGTGTCATTCGCTGGCCGGGCAACCGGGTCCCCGAATCTTGCCCGGGTCCGCGTCACAGAGAAGAATGGGAGGGGCGCCACCGGTCCACGTGGGCCACGAGCATGAGGAGGAACCGGGCGGCATGGAGCACCTGCGGGGCACGCTGATCCACTACCCGTGGGGCACGTTCGACACCATTCATGAGCTGCTCGGTACACAGCCCGACGGCCGTCCCGTGGCGGAACTGTGGCTCGGCGCCCACCCCCTCGCACCGTCTGCGCTGGCGGACGCCACCCTCGACCAGGCCCTGGCCCAGCGCCCTGAACTCCTCGGCGCCACGAGCGTGGCGGAGTTCGGTCCGCAACTCCCCTTCCTGATGAAGGTCTTGTCGGCCCGCCACCCGCTGTCGCTGCAGGCGCACCCCTCGCGCGCCCAGGCCGAGGAGGGCTACGCCGCCGAGGAGGCGGCCGGGATCCCGCTCACCGCCCCCGAGCGCATCTACAAGGACAACTGGCCCAAGCCCGAGATCCTCGTCGCCCTCACCGAGTTCCACGCCCTGTGCGGCTTCCGCGATCCCGCGATCACCATCGCGCTGTTCCAGGCACTGGACGCCGGGCCGCTCGTCGAGCGCCTGGTGGCCCCGCTGAGGGCCCGCAGTGGCGAAGCCGGCCTGCAGGAGCTGTTCCTGAAGGTGCTCTCGATGAAGGAGCGCCAGGAGGACGCGGTGGACGCAGTCCTGGCTTCGGCGATGACGCACCGCAGCGCCCCGGGGGAACTGGGTGAGTTCGCCCGCACTGCGCTCGAACTCGACGACACGTTCCCCCGCGACCCGGGCATCCTCGCGGCGCTGCTGATGAACCGCGTCCACCTCTCACCCGGTCAGGGCCTCTACACCCCCGCCGGGGTCATGCACGCGCACCTGAGGGGCACCGGCATCGAGGTGATGGCGAGCAGCGACAACGTCCTGCGCGGTGGGCTCACCGCCAAGCACGTCTCGGTCGACGAATTGGTGCGGGTGGTGGACTTCAGCTGGGGCGACCCCGAGGTCATGTCCGGCAGGGAGGCCGAACCCGGAGTGTGGGACTACCCCACGCACTGCCACGAATTCGACGTGTGGCGCCTCGAGGTCGCCCCGGACGTCCCGGTCGCCGTCCCCGAGCCCGAGGGCGCCAGGATCGCGCTCGTCACCCGCGGGTCCGTGACGTTCACCAGCGAGCAACGAACGCTCCCGCTGGGCACCGGGGAGTCGGTGTTCATCCCGGCCGGCAGCCCGGCGATCACCGCGACTGGATCGGGTCAGGTCTTCCTGGCCGCCCCTGGTCTAGGCTGAACCGGCTCACACCGGCCCCTCACCCGAGGGGCTCGCACCCCATCCCGAGAAGGGCGAACACATGAGTGGCGGCTTGGCGGCACTGCTGGACGACATCGCGGCGATGGCGAAACTCGCCGCCGCATCGGTCGATGACGTGGCCGGAGCGGCCGGGCGCGCCAGCGTCAAGGCGGCGGGGGTCGTCGTGGACGACGCTGCCGTGACGCCTCGCTACGTGACCGGGATGAGCCCGGCGCGCGAGCTCCCCATGATCAAGAACATCGCGTTGGGGTCCCTACGCAACAAGCTCCTCTTCATCCTCCCGGCCATCCTCCTGTTGAGCCAGTTCGTGCCGTGGATCCTGACGCCTCTCCTCATGCTGGGCGGCCTCTACCTCTCGTACGAGGGAGCGGAGAAGATCTGGGAGAAGGTCACCGGCCACTCCAAGGCCGACCCTGCCGAGAAGGAGCCCGTCGTCCTCAGCGGCGCGGAGCAGGAGAAGGCGATGACGGCCGGCGCGATCCGCACGGACTTCATCCTGTCGGCCGAGATCATGGTCATCTCGCTCAACGAGGTCGCCGATGAGGGCCTCATCAACCGGGCGATCATCCTGGTCGTCGTGGCGATCCTCCTGACCGTGGCCGTCTACGGGGCGGTCGCCCTCATCGTCAAGATGGACGACATCGGCCTCCACCTCGTGGAGTCCGGCCGCGCCCCAGGTCTCGGCAACGGGCTGGTGAAGGGCATGCCCAAGGTGCTGGGGGTGCTCTCCGTGGTCGGCACCATCGCCATGCTGTGGGTCGGCGGCCACATCCTGCTGGTGGGTGTCGACGACCTCGGCTGGCACGCGCCCTACGGTTTCGTCCACGACGCCGAGGTGGCCGTGGCCGCCGCCACCGGAGCGCTGGGCGGCCTCACCGGCTGGGTGACCAACACCTTCTTCTCCTTCTTGGCAGGCCTCGCCGTGGGTGCGGTTATCGTTGCGCTCATGCACATCGTTCCACGCAAGAAGGGCGCCGCCCCTGATGAGATCCCGGCCGGAGCAGCGGTCGTCCGCTCCGACCTCGAGACCGCACGCAATCCGGCTCCGGAGATCTTCGGCGTCCCCCAATGGGGCTCCAACCAGGGCAACTCCGCGGGCGAGCTCGCCAAGCGTCAGGCCGAGGCCCGCCGCGCCGAGAAGAAGCACGTACAGGCCGAGCACTCCAAGGGGCGTCGCTCCTAGTCCAACCAAGGCCGCCGGGGTTCACGCTCCCCCGGGGGTCCCGTCATGCTTCGGCGGGATGGGGTCCGCCTTGAGTGCGGCCACGCATCCGATGATCCCGACCAGGAGCACGGCCTTCACCGGCGACATCGGCTCCGCGCCGGTGATGGCCGCCCAACTGACGGTGAGGACCGCTCCGATCCCGGTCCAGGTCGCGTAGGCCGTTCCCGTCGGGATGGACTTCATCGCCCACCCGAGGCCCACGACCGACAGCGTGGTCGCCACGAGGAACACCACGGTGGCCACCGGCTCGGTCAAGCCGTTCGACATCGACAGGGCCGTGGCCCAGACGGCCTCCAGGACCGCACTCACCAACAGCACCGACCACGCCACCTCAGCCCACCACCTTCAGGCCCACGACACAGGCGACGATCCCCAGCAGCAGGAGGACCCGCTTGAGCGTGGCCGGCTCGGTGCCGCGCAGCATGGCCCACGCCACGGTCAACGTGGCGCCGGTGGCCGTCCAGACCGCGTAGGCCGTCCCCACCGGAATGGTCACCATGGCGAACGACAGCCCGTACAGGCTCGCGATGGACGCCAGCAGGAACACGACGGTGGGCTTGGGCTTCCGGAGCCCGTGGGACGCCCCGAGCGCGCTCGCCCAGACGGCCTCCAGGACGCCCGAGGCGAGCAGGATGGCCCAGTCCATGGGTGCTCCTCAACAGGGTTCTGACGCCATCGGCGTCCGTCGGACACGGCTGGCCAGTCTTGTCTTCACCGGGTACTGAACCGTCGTCCGGGGCTTGGAGCCGCCCATGATCCTAGCAACTTCGGGCACAATGGTCCCCGGCCCTGCGGGGCCAGGCCTCCGTAGCTCAGCTGGTAGAGCGTCCGCCTTGTAAGCGGAGGGTCGCGGGTTCGAATCCTGTCGGAGGCTCATGGAACCCACCAAGGAGCAGGCCGGCGAGCCCACCGCGGCGATGTTGGGCGCCACCCGGCGCAGCAAGTGGGCGGACGCGGTGGCCAACAATCCCCACCATTCGGCCTGGTACGTCGAGCGCTTCCGACAGATGGCCGCGAACGGCGCGGACCTCGTCGGCGAGGCCCGCCTCATCGACGCCATGGCGCCCCGGGGCGCCACGATCCTGGACGCCGGGTGCGGCCCGGGTCGTCACGCCGGGTACCTGCACGCAGCCGGGCACACCGTGGTGGGCGTCGACCTCGACCCCGTGCTCATCGCGGCCGCCGAGGAGGACTTCCCGGGCCCCCGCTACATCGTGGGCGACCTGGCCGAGGTCGTGCTGCCCGAGGATGCGCCCCAGGAGTTCGACCTGGTCTTCTCGGCCGGCAACGTGATGGGCTTCCTCCACCCCGAGACACGTCTGGACGTGCTGCGGACCTTCGCGAACTGGCTCAAGCCCGAGGGACGCGCGGTGATCGGTTTCGGCGCGGGACGCGGCTATGACTTCGGCGAGTTCGTGAAGGACGGCGTCACGTCCGGCCTCATGCTCCGGCAGGCCTTCTCGACGTGGGACCTGCAGTTGTTCACCGAGGAGTCCACGTTCCTGGTGGCGGTTCTCGGCAGGGCCTGAGTCGCGTCCTGCGACGTGCCCGACGTCAGCGACCCTGGTCGAGGGCGTCGCCCGCCTTGCGCTGCCGCCACCAGACGACCGCCAGCATGCCCACGAGGATGGCGATGGAGAGGTACCAGAGGTAGCGGCCGTACGTGTCGACGACCTGGACCGCGGGCTCGCCGATCCAGTACCCGAGGGCCATGTAGCCCGCCGTGGTGACCGCGGCGCTGGCGAACGCCACCGTGAGGAACTTCCACAACTTCGTGCCGGCGGCACCGAGAGCGGCGTAGATCACACCGGCGGGCAGCGGGATCGGCAGGAACGTGACGAAGATCGCGAGCGTCTCGAAACGGCGTGCGCCGTCCCAGATCCTGTCCCAGCGTCGACGAGTGCGCGCCGACTTGTTGGCCGCCCACACGTCCATGATGTTGCGGCCCCACAGCTTGCCCGCCCACCAGTAGATCCAGTCGAACTTGATGGCCATGAGCGAGCCCAGCACGAGCACCACAGGCCACCACTGGTCGCCCACCGCGGCGAGTGCCCCCACCAGCACGAGGCCGGTGCGGTAGCCGAGCGAGCCCAGCAGGTGCGGGGCCAGACCGAGGATGACCGGCCGCAGCGGCAGCATCACCAACGAATAGACGGCCACGAGCGACAGGGCTCCCATGGCGATCAAGTCCGAGCGTCCGGGCTTGTGGCGCCACGGGAGGGCCGGGTCGTCCCACCACTCGGGCTCGGCGGAGGACGCCGAGGCGTCCTGTGCGTCGGGGGCGGGCTGCTCGGTCACGCGGCGAGGATACCCGCAGCCCGGGAGGCGAGCCTCGACGCAACGTTGCACTTTCATCTCGCCTCTGGCGGTCCAGCTTGCCTCCGGGCCCGCCTGAGGGTTCAATGGGCAAACGGACGCAGCAACGCGTCCGTGTTTCCACTACGGATCGTCGGGCACGTACCTGCCCGTGGAAAGGATTTCTGGCATGGCCACCGTCTCATTCAAGGACGCCACGCGCGTCTACCCCGGCTCTGACCACCCGGCCGTCGACAAGCTCAACCTGGACATCGGCGACGGAGAGTTCATGGTGCTGGTCGGCCCCTCCGGCTGCGGCAAGTCGACCTCGCTGCGCATGCTGGCCGGCCTGGAGGAGGTGAACGCGGGCTCCATCCACATCGGCGACCGCAACGTCACCGACCTGCCGCCCAAGGATCGCGACATCGCGATGGTCTTCCAGAACTACGCCCTGTACCCGCACATGACCGTGGCGGACAACATGGGCTTCGCGCTCAAGATGCAGAACGTCCCCAAGGCCGACCGCGAGAAGCGCGTCCTGGAGGCCGCCAAGCTGCTGGGCCTGGAGCCGTTCCTCGCCCGCAAGCCGAAGGCCCTCTCCGGCGGCCAGCGCCAGCGCGTCGCCATGGGTCGCGCCATCGTCCGCCAGCCGCAGGTCTTCCTCATGGATGAGCCGCTGTCGAACCTGGACGCCAAGCTCCGCGTGTCGACCCGTACCCAGATCGCCGCGCTGCAGAAGCGGCTCGACGTCACGACGGTGTACGTGACCCACGACCAGATCGAGGCCATGACCATGGGTGACCGCGTGGCGGTGCTCAAGGACGGCCTCCTGCAGCAGGTCGACAGCCCGCTGGCCCTGTACGACGCACCGAAGAACCTCTTCGTCGCCGGCTTCATCGGCTCCCCCGCCATGAACCTGATCGAAGGGACGGTCGTCGACGGCGGCGTCCAGGTCGGCGACTACGTCGTCCCCGTCCCGCGCGAGATCCTGGCCAAGGCGCCCGGCGAGGCCGACCTGACCCTCGGCATCCGCCCCGAGCACCTCAACCCCTCGGAGGACCAGCAAGGCATCCCCGTCGATGTCGCGGTCGTCGAGGAACTGGGCGCCGACTCGTACCTGTACGGCACGCTCGCGGGCCTGACCCCGGACGAGAAGCTCAACGCCAACCAGGTCGTGGCCCGTCTGCAGTCCCGCCACCCGCTGAACCGGCGCGACGTCATCCGCCTCGTGCCGGATCCCTCACGCATGCACGTGTTCAGCAACAAGACTGGCGAGCGGCTCAGCTGAGTTCCACCGAACCGACACCGTGGCCCCTGCCCCCAAGGGCGGGGGCCACGGTCGTGTTCCTTCCCCCGGCATTCCTGAGAGGATGTCCTCGTGCCTCGATTCCTGGCCGCGCAACCTGACGCCCGGCTCCTTCCCCTGCCCTGGCACGTGCCCCTGGCCGAGTGGCCGCACGACCACCTCGTCGCGTTGCCCCGCGGCATCTCGCGACACGTCGTGCGATTCATCCAGGTGGGCGAGGACGTCTACGCGGCCAAGGAGGCCCTCGAGGCGGCCGCGATGCACGAGTACCGGATGCTCACCGACCTCCACCGGCTCAACACCCCGGCCGTCGAGCCCGTGGGAGTGGTCACCAATCGCTTCGCGAGCGACGGTTCGCCCTTGGACTCGATCCTGCTGACGCGGCACCTGCAGTTCTCCCTGCCGTACCGCTCGCTGTTCTCCAGCGGCGTCCGCAGGGACACCGTGTCGCGACTGCTGGACGCGATGGTGGTGCTGCTGGCTCGCCTGCACCTGATCGGATTCGGCTGGGGGGACGTCTCCCTGTCGAACATCCTGTTCCGTCGGGACGCCGGCGAGTTCGCCGCCTACCTGGTCGATGCGGAGACCGGCGAGCTGCACAACCGACTCTCGGATGGCCAGCGACTGCACGACCTCGACATCGCCGTGGTCAACCTCTTCGGCGAGTTCAGCGACCTCGAGGCCGGTCACATGCTGGACGAGTCGCTGGACCCGCTCGCCCTGGTCCGCCAGATCGAGACCCGCTACACCGACCTGTGGAAGGAGCTCACCGGCGTCGAGAAGTTCGCCGGGAGCGAGCTGGCCCGGATCGAGTCCCGCGTCCACCGGCTCAACCAACTCGGCTTCGACGTGGCCGAGTTGGACATCCACACCTCCTCCACGGGTGACACCATCAGCATCCAGCCGAAGGTCGTGGACGCCGGCCACCACTCACGGCGCCTGCTGCGCCTGACGGGGCTGGACACCGAGGAGAACCAGGCCCGGCGCCTGCTGAACGACCTGGACACCTACCGCGCGCGCACCAACCAGGGCAACGTCGAGGAATCGGTGCTGGCCCACCAGTGGCTCACCCGCTCCTTCGAGCCGGTGGTGACCGCGATCCCGCCGGAGTTGGCGGGCAAGCGTGAGCCGGCGCAGATCTTCCACGAGGTGCTGGACTACCGCTGGTACCAGAGCCAGCGTGAGAACCGGGACGTCCCGCTCACCGAGGCCGTCCACGGCTACGTCCGTGACGTGCTGAGCGTGCTGCCGGACGAGGTGATCTCCCACGAGTCCTTCACCCCGCTCGGCGACCAGCGCCAATTGGCCAACCCCCTGGACCCCTCGCAGGGCTACATCGACGAGGAGCCGATGCCGGACGACCCGTGGGACTCCGAGGCGCACGAGCCCGGTACCGAGGTGTTGCCGGAGCTCCTGGACATCGAGGCACTGCGCCGGAGGGCAACCGAGTAGCCGGGCGACGCCGGACTCAGGGGTGCCACACGGGCAGACGAGCACAGGTTCGGTACCCTTGAGCGGTGACGCTGCACCTGTATGACTCCGCGAGCCGCGCGAAGGTCGAGTTCCGCCCCCTCGTCGAGGGGAAGGCCTCCATCTACGCGTGCGGACCCACCGTGCAGTCGTCGCCGCATCTCGGCCACATCCGCAAGGAGGTCAACTTCGACGTCCTGCGCCGGTGGCTCGAGGCGTCCGGGTACGAGGTGACGTTCGTGGCCAACATCACCGACATCGACGACAAGATCCTCATCAAGTCCGCCGAGGCCGGACGCCCCTGGTGGGCGCACGCCTACCACTTCGAGGGCGAGTTCCACGCGGCCTACCGGGCTCTCGGCGTGAAGTCCCCGACCTACGAGCCGCGGGCGACCGGGCACATCCCCGAGATGATCGAGCTGATCGGCGAGCTGCTCGACCGCGGGCACGCCTACGTGGCCGGTCCGGGCGACGTCTACTTCGACGTCCGGAGCTGGCCGTCCTACGGCGAGCTCAGCGGCATGAAGGTCGACGAACTCGAGTCGGAGGAGGAGCAGGCCGCGGGCAAGCGCGACCCCCGCGACTTCGCGCTCTGGAAGGCCAACAAGCCCGGCGAGCCTTCGACGGCGTGCTGGCAGACCCCGTGGGGCCCCGGGCGTCCGGGGTGGCACCTGGAGTGCTCGGCCATGGCGGGCAAGTACCTGGGGGACACCTTCGACATCCACGGGGGTGGCCTCGACCTGCGCTTCCCGCACCACGAGAACGAACTGGCCCAGAGCCGGGCGGCCGGGCGCGGCTTCGCGCGCATCTGGATGCACAACGCCTGGGTCACCCTCGCCGGCGAGAAGATGTCCAAGTCGCTGGGCAACACCGCCGACGTGATGACCGCCGTGGCCCAGTACGGCGGACGGGCGGTGCGCCTCTTCCTGGCCGGGCCCCACTACCGCTCGGCGATCGAGCTGTCGGACGCCTCGTTGGCCGAGTCCGCCGCCCAGTTGGCGCGCATCGACGGCTTCCTCGCCCGTGCCGACGACCTCGTGGGCCGGCGGCCGGCGGACGCCGCGGGTGCGGCACCGCGCGAATCGGTCGGGGGCTTCTCCCACGGCAGCGGGGAACACTGGCAGAAGTTCGCCGCCGCGATGGACGACGACCTCGGCACGCCGGGGGCATTGGCCGTCCTCTTCACGCTCGTGCGCGAGGGCAACGCCGCTGTCGAGGCCCGCGACCTGCACACCGTCCAGGCGCTGTCCGCCCAGGTGCGGCCCATGCTGGGCGTGCTCGGGCTCGATCCCCTCGCCCCGGAGTGGGCCGAGGACGCCACGGCGTCCGACGACCTGACCCCGGTCGTGGACGCCCTCGTGAAGACCCTGCTCGACCAGCGCGCCGAGGCCCGCGCGGCCAAGGACTGGGCGACCGCGGACGCCATCCGCGACACGCTCGCGGCGTCCGGCCTGACCATCACCGACACCAAGGATGGGGCCCGTTGGTCCCTGGAGAGGGGCTGACATGCCCGGGAACAGCCAGCGCAAGGGCGCTGTCCGCAAGCGCGGCAAGGGAGTCGGATCGAGCGGCAACACCGCGGGCTCGGGCGGCCGCGTCCGCCGCGGGCTCGAGGGCAAGGGCCCCACGCCGAAGGCCGAGGACCGTCCCTACCACAAGAATTACCGCTCCCGGAAGCCGAGCGAGTCGCCGATCTCCGGCGATCGTGCGCGCGGACGTCGCTCGACGCCCGGCGAGCAGCGCGTCCGCCAGGCGGCGAGCAAGGCTCCCGGCGCCGACTGGATCATCGGGCGCAACCCGGTGCTGGAGGCGCTGCAGGCCGACCTCCCCGTGCGCCGCGCGTACCTCATGGAGGGCACGGAGCGGGACTCCCGGATCAGCGACATCCTGAGGCTCGCGGCCGAGAAGGGCATCACGCTGCTGCAGGCGTCGCGCTCCGAGCTCGACCGGCTCACCCAAGGGGCGGTGCACCAAGGCGTCGCGCTGCAGATGCCCGAGTACGAGTACGCCCACCCGACCGACCTGCTCGAGGAGGCGCTCGCCGACGAGGACGCGCCGATCATGGTGGCCTGCGACTCGATCACCGACCCGCGCAACCTGGGGGCGATCATCCGCTCGGCGGCCGCCTTCGGCGCCCGGGGCGTCATCGTGCCGGAGCGGCGGTCAGCCCACATGACCGCGGCATCCTGGAAGACCTCGGCCGGTGCCGCGGCCCGCGTGCCCGTCGCGCTGGCCACCAACCTCAACCGGGTGCTCCAGGAGTACGCCGAGGCCGGCTTCGTCGTGGTGGGCCTCGCCGGCGAGGGCGAGACCGACATCGCCGAGATCCCCGGCGTCGACGGTCCCGTCCTGCTCGTCGTGGGTTCCGAGGGCGAGGGCCTGGCCCAGCTCGTCCGCAAGAACTGCGACGTGCTGGCGTCCATCCCCATCGCGTCGGACGTCGAGTCGCTCAATGCGTCCGTGGCGGCGGCCATCGCGCTCTACGAGGTGGCACGCGCCCGCGACTGAACCTTCCGTGGGGCCCCCGACCCCGGGACCCGTGCGGTCAGCCGCAGGCACCCACCAGGGGACCGTGCCACGCGAGGGGGGTCGACGGGTCGGTGCACATCGGGGCCGTGGCGCGGGCGGGCGTGCCCGCCACGGGCTGGGCGGCCGGCGCCACGCCGAGCGGACGCGCCTCCACGCCGAGCAGGCTGTCGAGGAGGCTCGGGGCGATCGCCTGGACGACCTTGGTCTGGGCCGGGTCGAGGCCGGCGACCTCCGCGAAGTGCTTCATCGCCTCGTCGCGGCCCATCTCGGCGTCGATGTAGCCGATCTCCTGGGCCTTGGGGTTGGCGAAGATGCCCGCCCCGAACTCGGTGATGATCCGGTCGCGGTCGATGCCACGCTTCGTGGCGACGTGGTCGACGAAGTCGGCGTACATGCTGTCGATGATCGCCTGCAGTTCGGCCCGCTCCTCGGGGGTCAGGTCGCGGAACGGTTGACCGGCATCCTTGCCCCGCCCGGCGGTGATGTACTCGGCGGTGATCTCGCGTGCGGTGACACTGCCCTCGAGGAGGCTGCCGGTCTCCGTGACGTCGCGGTAGCGGTACAACGGACCCATGACGACGCCCACACTGCCGGTGACGGAGCCATGGTCGGCGACGACCTCGTCGGCACCGGCCATCGCGTACATCCCGCCCGAGGCCGACATGCCCTCGACGAACGCGAAGACCTTGTTCCCGGTGCGTTCGCGGTAGCGGTCGACGGCGTCGGAGATGGCCTTGGACCCGGTCACCGAGCCACCGGGGGTGTCCATCATCAGCACCACGGCGCTGGCGTCGTCCTTCTCCAACCGGTCCAGCACGTCGGCGACCTCGTACCCGAAGGTGCCGCCCGCCAGCGCGACGCCTGCCGAGGCCTGTGTGAGGATCGCCCCGTGCACGGGGATCGCCCGCATGGTGTTCGGCGCGGCGTCCTGGCCCCACACGGTGGCGACCCGGTCCGGGGCCGTCCGGGCTCCGGCCGCCGCGGAGGCAGCGGCAGTTGCGAACCCGGTCAGGACCACGCCCGTCAGGACGCTGCCGAGGATCGCCAGCACCACGATCACCGCACCGAAGCCCAGTCCGACGCCGGCACCGAGGCCGAGGCCGCTGCGGAACTGGGCGGGGCGTGGTTGGGGCTGCGGGGCGAGCGGGTGGGGCGGCGGGTACGCGGGCCACCCCGGTTGCCCGCTGGGGTCCTGGCGTGCCCCGGGAAGCTGCTGGGGAGCCTGCGGGTGCTGGGTGTTCTCGCTCATGGTCACTCCTGTGGTCACGGGTTGCACGTGCCACGCTAGCCGGGCCGCCGGATGTCGGCACCGACCGACGGCCCGACGTACCGTCCCGTGGCCAGACGACGGTCGGTGCAGGAGCCGAGTGGCCAGTATGTTGAGGGTCAACACGTCCAATGAAGGAGTCCCTCGTGTCCGACCTTGTCGCCACTGCGTCCAGCGCCTACCAGCAGGCCCTGTCCGTCATCGAGACGGTCGAGCCGCGGATCAGCGGCGCGATCCGCTCTGAACTCGCCGACCAGCGCTCCTCGCTCAAGTTGATCGCGTCCGAGAACTACGCCTCCCTCGCCACGCTGCTGACGATGGGCAACTGGCTCAGCGACAAGTACGCCGAGGGCACCATCGGCCACCGCTTCTACGCCGGGTGCCAGAACGTCGACACCGTCGAGACCGTCGCGGCCGAGCACGCGCGCGAACTGTTCGGCGCCGAGTACGCCTACGTCCAGCCCCACTCCGGCATCGACGCGAACTTGGTGGCCTACTGGGCGATCCTGAACAAGCGGGTCGAGTCCCCCACGCTGGAGCGCCTCGGCGCCAAGACGGTGAACGACCTGTCCCACGACGACTGGGAGGCGCTGCGGCGCGAGTTCAACGCCCAGCGCGTCATGGGCATGAGCCTGGACGCCGGCGGCCACCTCACGCACGGCTTCCGCCACAACATCTCCGGCAAGATGTTCGAACAGCACAGCTACGGCACCGATCCCGAGACCGGCCTGATCGACTACGACAAGCTGCTGGCCGACGCCAAGGAGTTCAAGCCCCTGATCCTCGTGGCGGGCTACTCCGCCTACCCGCGTCGGGTGAACTTCGCGAAGATGCGCGAGATCGCGGACGCCGTGGGCGCGGTCCTGTTCGTGGACATGGCCCACTTCGCGGGTCTGGTCGCGGGCAAGGTCTTCACCGGCGAGGAGAATCCCGTCCCCTATGCCGACGTCGTGGCGTCCACCACGCACAAGTCGCTGCGCGGCCCGCGCGGTGGCTTCGTGCTGGCGACCAAGGAGTTCTCCGATGCGGTCGACAAGGGCTGCCCCATGGTGCTCGGCGGCCCGCTGTCGCACGTGATGGCCGCCAAGGCGGTCGCCTTCGCCGAGGCACGGACGCCGGACTTCCAGGCCTACGCACAGGCCGTCGCCGACAACGCCAAGACCCTCGCCGAGGGCCTGATGAAGCGCGGCGTGAAGCTCGTCACCGACGGCACCGACAACCACCTCGTCCTGCTGGACGTGGCCACGTCCTTCGGCCTCACGGGGCGCCAGGCCGAGTCGGCCCTGCTGGATTCCGGCGTGGTCACGAATCGCAACTCGATCCCGCTTGACCCGAACGGCGCCTGGTACACCTCCGGCGTCCGCATCGGGACGCCCGCGCTCACCTCGCGCGGCTTCGGCGCGGACGACTTCGACAAGGTCGCCGAGCTGATCGTCGGCGTCCTGAAGGACACGACGCCGGTCACGGCGTCCACCGGTCAGCCCGGCAAGGCGAAGTACACGATCGCCGACGGTGTCGCCGAGCGCACCAAGGCCGCCGCCGCGGAGTTGCTGGACGCCAACCCGCTCTACCCGGGTCTGACCCTCTGAGCGTCCCCCGCCTGCATTTCCGGGTGGCAGGATCCCAAGAATTCTTGGGGTGTTGCCACCCGGACATGCATTCAGCGCTGCAGCAGCGTGCCCTCCACCGTGGTGATGAAGTTGCGCAGCGAGTCCGGCAGGTCGGAGAGGTGCCAGCCCTCGGGGCCGTGGTACCAGTCGAGCTCCTGCTCGTCCGGGGTGTCGTCGCCGTCCGTGGCGGCGAGACCGTCCAGCCAGCGATCGGCGCCGCCGAGCACCACCGCGTAGGGCAGCACCTCGGACAGTTCGGCCACCTGGCGACCCGGCGGCAGCTCTTCGACGGGATGGGTGAGCAGTTGTCCGCGCAGCAGGCCGAGACCGGCGAGCATGCCCGCGCCGGCGCGGGTGCGGGTCGGCGCGTCCTGCGCGAGGAGCCCGAAGGCGCCGGCCAGGGCCACGAGCACCAGCCCGGCCACGCCGAACGGGGTCAGGGCGATCAGCAGGAGGGCGCCCAACACGGCCACGGCGAGGAGCGCCCAGCCGACCCGCGACATGACCGAGCGCACGGCGTCCGGACGCCGTGAGAACCAGCCACGCCCCACCACGTTGTCGTACAACTGAGACCGGACGTCCGGGAGGACGTCGGCCACGCACGCCCCCAGCGCGGAGCAGAGCGTCGACCCGCCCGCGGGCGCCACGGCCTCCAGGAGCGTGCGCTCGTAGGGCCTCAACTCGTCGCCGGACGCCCTGCGCACGAACTCCCAGTCGGCGCGCGCGAACTGGCTCGCGTGGGGCAGTTCGCGGATCAGCAGGTGCCCCCGGACGGCCAGGTCCAGCAGGGTGGCCGTGATGTCGACGGGGTCGACCGACTCGTCGACGAGGGTGCCGACCTGACCCGGGCGGATCCCGTCGGAGACCTGGAACTCGGAGAACCCGGCCCCCGCCGGACGGAAGGTCCCCACGACGGTCGGGGTCACGTCCTGCGTCTCGTCCGCGGCGAACCGGCGTCGCAGGAGGAACAGGCCGACCAGCCCGACCAGGGCGAGCGCCGCGGCGATGCCGAGCGGCAGTGGCGCCAGGGACAGGGCCCCGTCGAGCGTCCAAAGCTGGACGACCTGCGCGTTGGACGCCACCCCAGAGGGGAACCGAACCAGGACCTGAACCACCTCACCCGCCCCGCGGGGTCCGTCGTGGAACGTCGGGACGGGGTTGTCGTGCGTTCCGCCCGAGTACCACACGCAGGCGCCGGGCGAGGCCGGCGGCCCGGCGGCGCAGTCGATCATCGTGAACGGGGCCGGGACGGCGACGGTCGCCTCGAAGGTGCCGACCGGCAGGTTGAGTCCTTGGAGGAGGCGCCAGGTCACGGTCGTGGACCCCTCGGTCGCGATCGCGGCGCCGTGCACGGTGTACTCGAGCACCACCGGCCGGTCGTCCGTGACCGGGATGGTCACCACGTCGTAGCCGCCCTCGGACGCGACCCGCACCTCGGCGTCCGACCCGCCACGGGAAGCGCGGACCTCGCTGAGGTCGAAGCGGTATTCGCGTGACCCACTCGTGGGCAGCGTGGTGGCGAAGCGCTGGATGATCTCGCCCGCCCCACCGGTCGGGGTGATGGTGGCGGACACCTTCAGGGTGCCGTCCGGCTCGATCCGGGCGTCGACGAGGTAGGACTCCACCTCAGTTGCCGCTGAGGCGGGGAGGGGCATGGCAAGGAAGGCCACGGCGAGGAGCAGCGCCGCGACGACGCGGCCCAGGGCGGTGCGGACGGGGCTCACCCTCCTGAACCTACCGCACGGCCGCTAGGGTGGTCGCGTGAGCCAGACACCGTGGGGAGCCCCTCCGCCGCCGCTGCCGCCGCGGCCCCGCCAGTCCTGGCCCCAGCAGCAGTGGCAGCCACCGGCGCAATGGCAGCAGCCCGCCCAGTGGCAGCCACCGGCCCAGTGGCAGGTCTCCGGACAGTGGCAGGGCTCCGGGCAGTGGCAGCGCCCCCCGCAGCAGCCGTGGCCGCCTCGGCCGCCCCGCCGGCGCCGCAGCGGGCTCGGCAACGCCGTCCGCGTCGTGCTCGCGGTGGTCGCCATCCTGATGGTCGCGTCGTTCGTCCGTGGGCTGCTGGACAGCGCGTCCGGCCTTGAAGTGCCGGGCCGGACGACGCAGCAGGACCCCCCCGCCCCCCAGATCCCGGGCGACCCGACCTCTCCCTACAAGAACGAGGGCTACGCTCCCCCGCCGCCGACGCGGAACCCGCCGGCGCTGCCCGGCCCGCGCAGCTTGGACGCCGCGGGCCGCCTCGTCCAGGAGAACCCGCTCTACGACCAGTCGATCCCCACCCCGACGAACTGCCGGATGGACTCACTCGACGTCAACCGGGCCTCCGCCCAGGAGAAGCAGGAGCACTTCAACGACTTGATGGGGTGCCTCATGACGGTGTTCGCCCAGCCGGTGGAGGCGTCCGGCTTCGAGATGCCGCGTCCGCCCGTCACGGTCTACACCCGGCCCATCAAGACCGCCTGCGGTGACTTCTCGGAGGTCAACGCCGCCTACTGCACCGGCGACCAGCGCGTCTACTACGCCAACTCGCTGCTGCGGGCCTTTCCCCCCCAGGTGGCCGACACGGAGTACGCGGCGGAGATGATCCTCGCCCACGAGTTCGGCCACGCCGTCCAGGCGCGGACCGCCATCCTCATCTCGGAGAAGTACCTGGAGCAGGAGGCCCCGAGCGAACGGGCGACCCTGGACCTGTCACGCCGCACGGAGGTCCAGGCGGACTGCCTGTCCGGCCAGTACGTCCGTTCCGTTGCGCGGAGCCAGTCGCTGGATCCCGCTGAACTCGACGCCCTGAGCGAGCTCGCGTGGAACCTCGGCGACGACGTCCTGTCCGGCCAGGTCGGCTACTCAGGGGGTCACGGCACCGGCGAGTCCCGTCAGGACTGGTTCAACCGGGGGCTCTCCTCGGACACCATCTCCGCCTGCAACTCGTTCGTGGCCTCCGCGGACGAGGTGCGCTGAGACACCACCAACGCCGTTGCCACGGCGGCCACGCCCTCACCGCGACCGGTGAGGCCCAGGCCGTCCGTGGTCGTGCCGGCCACCGAGACGGGCGCACCCACGGCGTCCGACAGGACGCGCTCCGCCTCGGCGCGGCGTCCGGCCAGTCGTGGACGGTTGCCGATCACCTGGATCGCGACGTTGCCGATCTCGAACCCAGCCGCGCGGACCCGGCGGGCGGTCTCGGTGAGGAAGGCCACTCCGGACGCCCCGGCCCACGCCGGGTCGGACGTGCCGAAGTTGGAACCGAGGTCGCCCAGGCCCGCGGCGGACAGGAGCGCGTCGCATGCGGCGTGCGACGCGGCGTCCCCGTCGGAGTGCCCCGCCAGACCGGCCGGCTCGTCGGGGAAGTGCAGCCCGGCGCACCACATCGGCACGCCGGGGGTGAGGACGTGGACGTCCGTGCCGATTCCGACCCTCATGCCCACTCCCCTCGCGCGGCGATGGCTTCGGCGACCACGAGGTCGAAGGGCTCGGTGACCTTGAAGGCGTTCCGGGAACCCTCGACGAGGACGACCTCGCAACCGATGAACTCGGCCGCCGCCGCATCGTCGGTGACGGTCACCACGGTGTCGTGAACCTCGGCGTGGGCCTCCTCGAGGATGCCCCGGCGGAAGCCCTGGGGCGTCTGGACGCCGCGCAGGCGCGAGCGATCGATCACGACGGAGCCCGTGTCGTTGACTTCACGAATGGTGTCCGATACCGGCACCACGGGGACGACCGCGTCGGCTCCGGCGCGGACGGCGTCCACCACACGGCTGACCACCTCGGGGGGCACGAAAGCCCGCGCGGCGTCGTGGACGAGGACCACCTGGTGCTCGGCGAGCTCGGCAGGGAGGTCCGGGAGGGCGGCGATCCCGTTCGCGACGGAATGCTGTCGCTCATCCCCACCGTCGACGATGACCACGGGCACCGGCGCCGACTCGAGGGCGAGGGTGAACGCCCGCCGTTCGGCGGCCGGGATCACGACCACGACCTCCCCCACACCACCGGCGGCCAGTTGCGCCACCGCGCGCGTCACCAGCGGGACGCCGGCCACGGGCACGAGCGCCTTGGGGACGTCGGCCCCCAGGCGGGAACCGGAACCGGCCGCCACCACGATGGCGACGACCGGCACGGGATTGATGTTGTGGGCCATGGACTAGGAGGCGAGCACCTCGTCGAGCATGACCTCGGCCCGGTCGTCGGAAACCTTCTCCGCCAGGGCCAGTTCGGAGACCAGGATCTGGCGCGCCTTGGCCAGCATGCGCTTCTCGCCTGCCGACAGCCCACGCTCGCGCTCACGACGCCACAGGTCACGGACGACCTCGGCAACCTTCATCACGTTGCCGGAGTGCAGCTTCTCGAGGTTGGCCTTGTAGCGACGCGACCAGTTGGTGGGCTCCTCGGTGTGCGGGGCGCGAAGCACGCTGAACACGCGTTCGAGGCCATCGGCGTCGACGACGTCGCGCACGCCCACCAGGTCGAGGTTGCAGGCCGGGACCCGCACCACCAAGTCGTTCTGCCCCACGATGCGGAGGACGAGGTAGAGGCGCTCCTCTCCCTTGATCGTCCGGGTTTCGATGTCTTCGATCACAGCGGCACCGTGGTTCGGGTACACGACCGTTTCACCGACCTGAAAAGTCATATTCATAGACCCCTTTCCCGCAGGCCAGTCTACCACGGGGCCTTCGGGACCGACAGGGACGAAAGACCTTGTCACACGGAAATCGAACTCTTGACAAGCGTCCGACACTGTGCTCGGCGGTAGACGTGTCCCCATCTCATCGGCTCCACCCCAGCCTAGGACCGCGACCCGCCGGGCGCCAACGACACCCCGAATCGCGCCGCATGTTGCCGTGGCACGCACACGTCCCTCGGTCCCGGTTTCGCAACGTTGTCCACCGCGGGGTAGCACGGCTAACCATCACCAGCGGTGTTTCGTTATTGTGTCGTCGAGATTCACCGACCCAGGAGGCTCCTGCCATGGATTCCAGCACCCGTCGCCGTAGCCGGGCCGCGCGTACCCTCGTCGCCGGTGTCGGCGTCAGCCTGCTGCTGACCGGTTGTGGGTTCGACGCCCAGACGCTCCAGTCGTACACCCCCGCGCACGGCGTGAACGTCGACGTCCCGGCCGGTGAGGCCGGGCGCCTTCTGAAGGTGCGCAACCTGCTGCTGGTCTCGGACGGGTCCGGCAGGGGCGTCGTGTCGGCGTCCATCGTCTCCCCCGTCGCGGACACCCTCACGAAGATCGAGGGTGCTGCACGCAAGCCCGACAACTCGGTCGGTGCGCCGCTCAAGGTGACCGGCGACCCCGTCAAGCTGGACGCCAACCGCATGGTCGTCCTGACCGACGGCGACGGCTTCACGGTGACCAGCCCCGACCTCGAGCCGGGCCTCACCGCCGACGTGACGCTGACGTTCAAGTCCGGCGCCCAGGTGAGCGCGATCGCGCCGGTCATGTCCTCGGAGAGCGCGATCTACGCCTCGATCACCCCGGCACCGTCGGCGTCCGCGCCGTCAGCCTCCGCGCCGTCGGCGTCCGCGCCGTCGGCGTCCGCGACTCCGACCCCCTGAGCGAGGCTCACTCGCCGTAGGTGCTCTCCTCGGAGAACAATCGGCTCACGGACTCGCCGAGGTGGATGCGCCGCACCGCCTCGGCGAACAACGGGGCCACGGAGAGCACCTTGAGGCGATCGACGGGCTTGTCCTGGGGCACCGTGTTGGTCGTGACGATCTCGGCGATCCCCGAGAGCGCGTTCAGCCGCCCCGGTGCCGCCCCGGTGAACAGGCCGTGCGTGCACGCGACGGAGATGCTGTTGACCCCGTACGCCGTCAGGGCCTCGATCAGGGTGACGATCGACCCACCCGTCGCGATCTCGTCGTCCAGGACGATGCAGTCCTTGCCCGCGACGTCACCCACGATCGCGTCGATGATGACCCTGTCGTCCGCGGTGCGCCGCTTGGAACCCGCCGCCACCTCCACGCCCAGCCTGCGGGCGAACCGGCCGGCCTCCTTGGCGTTGCCGAAGTCGGGCGAGACCACGATGGTGTTGGACAGGTCCCGGCCACGGTAGTGATCGGCCAGGACGGGCAACGCGGTGAGGTGGTCCACCGGCACCGAGAAGAAGCCGTGCACCTGCTCCGAGTGCAGCGCCATCGTCAACACCCGGGTCGCGCCCGCCGTGGCCAGCAGGTCCGCGACCAGGCGGCCGCCGACCGAGATGCGCGGAGCGTCCTTCTTGTCGGACCGCGCGTAGGCGTAATGGGGCATGACCACGTTGACGTGGGCGGCGGACGCCCCGCGCGCGGCGTCCACCATCATCAGCAGCTCGAAGAGGTTCTCCTGCGTCGGCGGAACCAGCGGCTGGACGATGTAGACGTCGCGCTGGCGGCAGTTGGCGCGCAGCTGCACCTGCATGCAGTCGTTGCTGAACCGTTGGAGGCGGGTCGGGGACAGTTCGACACCCAACAGGTCGCACATCTCCTGGGCGAACTCCGGATGGGCCTGGCCCGAGAAGACGACGACATCGCTGGTCACCCGCCGCATCCTACGCGGGTGGCCGCGCCACGGCGTCCGATCGTCAGCCGTTGAACTTGTAGCCCAGGCCGCGGACGGTGACGAGGATCTTCGGGTTCGCGGGATCGGACTCGATCTTGCCCCGCAGCCGCTTCACGTGGACGTCCAGCGTCTTGGTGTCCCCCACATAGTCGGCGCCCCAGATGCGATCGATCAGTTGCCCGCGCGTCATCACGCGGCCCGCGTTGCGGAGCAGCATCTCCAGGAGCTCGAACTCCTTCAGTGCCAGTCGGACGGCCTCGCCGTCCACCCACACCTCGTGGCGTTCCACGTCCATCCGGACGCCCGCGCCCTCGATCACGTCCGGCACCAGCTCGGTGTCGACCCCCCGGCGCAGCACGGCGCGGACCCGGGCGACCAGTTCACGGTGGCTGAAGGGCTTGGTGACGTAGTCGTCCGCCCCCAGCTCGAGACCCACGACCTTGTCGATCTCGGCGTCCCGAGCGGTGACCATGATGATCGGGACGGTGCTGCGCTGGCGCAGGCGTCGGCAGACCTCGGTGCCCGAGAGTCCGGGCATCATCAGGTCGAGCAGCACGATGTCCGCCCCATGGCGCTCGAACTGCGCGAGGCCCTCCTCGCCGTCCGCCGCCAGGATCACCTCGAAGCCCTCCTTGGTGAGCATGAAGCTCAGGGCGTCCCGGTAGCTCTCCTCGTCCTCGACGATCAGGACCACGCTCATGCGACTTCCTCCTTCTCGATGGGAGCGGCAGGCAGGGTGACGGTGAACGTCGACCCACTGCCGAGCTTGCTCCACACGGTGACCTCGCCGCCGTGTCCTTCGACGATCTCCGCGACGATCGACAGCCCGAGCCCCGTGCCGCCCGTCTGGCGGCTCCGGGCGTAGTCGACGCGGTAGAAGCGCTCGAAGATGCGCTTGGTGTCCTCGGGGGCGATGCCGATGCCGTTGTCCGAGACGGCGATCGCCACCCTGTCGCCACGCTGGGCGTCCTCCACTGCGCGCGTGGTGACGACGACGCGCGACTTGTCGTCGGAGTAGGTGATCGCGTTGTGGACGAGGTTGGCCAGGGCTGTCACCAACTGCTCCCGCGACCCGCGCACGGCCAGACCGCTGACGCCCCCGCGGGTCAGGGTGATGCGCCGGCTCTCGGCGATCTGACGGCTGCGGTCGAGCGCCATGCCGACCAGTTCGTCCACCTCGAGACGCTCGGCGTTGGCGGGCGCCTGCCCCTGCAACCGGGACAGCTGCACGATCTGCGCGACCAGCTGCGAGAGCCGGCTGGACTCGGACTGGATCTTGCGCGCGAACCGGGCGATGGCCTCCGGGTCGTCCGATGCCTGCTCCACCGCCTCGCCGAGCAACGTGATGGCGCCCACCGGGGTCTTGAGCTCGTGCGTGGCGTTCGCCATGAAGTCCCGCGCGGACGCCTCCACACGCAGCGCGGCGCCACGGTCGTCGGCGACGACCAGGACGTTGCCGTCGTCCAGCCGCAGCACGCGGACGGCGAGTCGCTGCTCGGCGCGCCGGGCGCGGGTCTGGTCGAGGTTGACCGCCAAGGTCTCTCCCGTGCGGCGCACCTCGCGCACGAGGTCGAGCAGCGCGGAGATCACCACGCGGTTCGCCCGCACGATGCCCATGCTCCCGGCCAACTCGTTGGCCGCGAGGATCTCGTCCACCGGCCCGATGATCGCGGCACCGCAGCGCAGGGCGTCGATCACGCGCTGCCGCTCGGCCAAGGGATCCAGGGGCGGACCGTCGGCCCGGGGTCGCAGGACCCACCAGGCCAGCAGGTACCCGACCATGACGCCCACGACCACACCGATCAGGGCGGCGAGAGCGGGTGTCACGCACGTCAGCATACGGTGCCACCGGCCCGTGGGCCCCCGTCCATGCCCCCTCCCCGCTGAGGAATCCGTTGGTTCACCGAGAGTTCATCCGGCGTTCCCCCAGCGCGTCCGTTTATGCTTGTCGCTGGCCGTAGTGTTGCGGCCCAGCCACCCACCTCCGGTTGACCGCGAACCGCACTAGCAGAGGAGCTCACATGCGTGAGAGCTACCACGAGGAACTCACCGCCGTCGTCGATGACCTCATCACCATGACGGAACGCGTCGAGGTCGCCGTCCAGGACGCCACGAAGGCGCTCCTGACGAGCGATCTGGCCGCGGCGGAGAAGGTGATCAGCGATGACGCCGTCCTCGACCAACTCCACGACGACCTCGAACAGCGATGCTTCTCCCTGCTCGCCCGCCAGGCGCCCGTCGCAGGAGAGTTGCGCACCTTGGTGGCGGCGCTGCGCATGGTCGCCGACCTCGCTCGCATGGGCGACCTGGCCGCCCACATCGGCAAGATCGCCCGCATGCGCTACCCGCGGGGCGCGGTGCCGGAGTCGATGCAGCCCAACTTCCAGCGCATGGCCGTCCTGGCCGTCGAGATGGTCGAGTTGGCTGAGCGCACACTCCGCGACCGCAACATCCTGGACGCCGAGAAGATGGCCGAGCACGACGAGGAGGTCGACCAGCTGCGCACCCACCAGTTCACGCTCCTGCTGGACGAATCGTGGAGCCACGGCATCGAGGCCGCCGTCGACTGCGCCCTCCTGGGTCGCTACTACGAGCGCATCGCCGACCACGCGGTCCTGATGGGCTCCCGCGTGATCTACATCGTCACGGGCCTGCACCCCGAGGGCGAGAACTGGACCATCGCCTGATCCAGAGCGTGAGCAGGGGCCGACGGACACACGTCCGTCGGCCCCTGCTTTTCCCGACTACTACTTCTTGCCCTGGTTCTTCACGGCCTCGATGGACGCCGCGGCGGCGTCCGGGTCGAGGTAGCGGCCACCCTTGGTGACCGGCATGAAGTTGTCGTCGAGCTCGTAATACAGCGGGATGCCGGTCGGGATGTTCAGGCCCGCGATGTCGGCATCCGAGATGTCGTCGAGGTGCTTGACCAGCGCGCGCAGCGAGTTGCCGTGGGCGGTGACCAGGACGACCTTGCCCTCGGCGAGGTCAGGCTTGATGTCGGACTCCCAGTAGGGGAGCATCCGCGCGACGACGTCCTTGAGGCACTCGGTCTGCGGGCGCTCGTCCTCGGGGATGTCGGCATAGCGCGGGTCGTTCCACTGGCTGTACTCGGCGTCCTTCTCCAGCACCGGCGGCGGCGTGTCGTAGCTGCGGCGCCAGGCCATGAACTGCTCCTCGCCGTACTTCGACAGCGTCTCGGCCTTGTCGAGGCCCTGAAGGCCGCCGTAGTGGCGCTCGTTGAGACGCCAGGAGCGGGACACGGGGATCCAGTGGCGATCGCACCCGTCGAGCGCGAGGTAGGCGGTGTGGATCGCACGGCGCAGCAACGACGTGTGGAGCTTCTCGGGGAGCAGGCCCTCGGCCTTCAGGAGCTCGGCTGCCTTCTTGGCCTCGCCGACACCCTTCTCGTTGATGTCCACGTCCACCCAGCCGGTGAACAGGTTCTTCTGGTTCCACTCGCTCTCGCCGTGGCGCAGCAGGATCAGCTTGTGAGTCATGGGTCGAGCCTATCGTCCGACGCTTCCCCACACGGCCCGAGCAGCTTCCCGCGGAAGCACTCTGCGAGACGGCACGATGAGGGGGTCCGGCCCCGAGGAAGCGCCCGCCGAACTCGCCAACAAGGAGTCGAACAACCTTCTCCACCCTTTTCGTACTCCCATGCGTTTTGTCGGTGGCGAGTCCCAGGTTTGGATCATGACCCACCCCCGGTCCAGCCAGCCCGGCGCTCCCTCCGCGTTCGCGGACGTGCGCGGGGCGCTGTGCGCCGTCGAGGTCGCGGGCCTGACCGATGACGAGCGCATCGAGGCGATCCGTGACCTGGAGGCGTTGAAGAACACCGCCGCGGCCATCCAGGCGAGGCTGACCGTCGACTTCGACGCCTCCCAGCGTGAGGTGCAGCGTGAAGCGGGAGTGCCGGCCGCGAGGTTGGGCCAGGGCGTCGCCGCCCAGGTCGCGCTGGCCCGGCGGGAGTCCCCGAACCGGGGCCAGGTCTTGCTCGGGCTGGCCAAGTGGCTCACCCACGAGCTGCCGAACACCTTGGCCGCGTTGGCTGACGGCGTGCTGTCGGAGTACCGGGCGGTCCTGGTCACCCGGGAGACCGCGTGCCTCACCCGCGAGGATCGAGCCACGGTCGACTCCCTCGTGTGCGGCGACCTGCTGCGCGTGGGGGCGCTGGGCAACAAGGAGCTCGTCGCCGAGGTGAAGCAACACGCCTACCGGCTGGACCCGCACTCGGTGGTGCGCCGCAACGAGCAAGCGGTCCAAGACAGGTGCGTCTCCCTGCGACCGGCTCCCGACGCGATGAGCTACCTCACCGCGTTGGTTCCCGTCAGCCAGGGCGTGGCCTGCTACGCCGCGCTGAAGCAGGCCGCCGACAGTGCCCGGGCGGCCGGGGATGACCGCTCCCGCGGGCAGGTGATGGCCGACACGCTCGTGACCCGCACCACCGGCCAGGCCAGCGCCGAGGCGGTGGCCGTCGGGGTGCACCTGGTGATGACCGACCGCACGCTGCTCCAGGCGGACGCCCACCCCGCCGTCGTCGTCGGCCACGGGCCGCTTCCCGCCGGGTTGGCCACCTCCATCACCCTGCGTGACCAAACCTGCCGGACGCCGTGGTGCGATGCACCCATCCGGCAGACGGACCACCCCCAGCCCGTCTCGGCAGGTGGTGAAACCAGCGCCGACAACGGTCAAGGCCTGTGCGAGGCCTGCAACTACGCCAAGGAAGCCCCCGGCTGGCGTCACACCAAGGTAAGGGGCAGGTCCGTCGAAACCCCCTCCGGTCAGCGCTACCCCGTGGTCGACCCACCACCGTGGCCTGTCGAGTGCCCTCCAGAGCAGGACACCTCCAACGAGACCGCTGCTTGAGACGGCGCGGTCCTGCCCGCATGTCCTGGGGGCCCAGCCTCAGCCGCCGATGGGCGTGTCGAGGACCTCGAGGATGTCGACGGTACCGCCCCAGGCGGTGTGGGGGTGACTTTCCAGCATGCTCTTCAGGGCGTCGGGTGACTCCGCCTCGAGGATGGAGTAGCCCCCGATGGGCTCATCGATGGGCGTGATCGCCTCGAGGGGGGCGCCGGGATCGACCACGGCGGTGCTCACCTTCTCACGCCAAGCGTTGAAGGCGGGCCAGCCGGCCGCCGCATCGATCGCCATCTCCTCCGACATCTGGTCGGCGGCACTCTCGGGTGCCCGGTACAGGATCAGGTACTTGGCCATGATGTGACCTCCTTGGGTTAGCCGTATGGTGCGCCCGCCACTGCGTGCGCACAAGGGTGAGGGGCCACCCCCGGCGCACCGTCAGTCGCCCAGCACGTCCCCCAGGTCGTAGCTGACCGGTTCGTCCAGCTGCTCGTAGGTGCACGAGTCGGGGTCCCGGTCCGGACGCCACCGCACGAACTGGGCGGTGTGCCGGAACCGGTTGCCCTCCATGTGGTCGTAACGCACCTCGACGACCCGCTCTGGCCGCAGGGGTGTGAACGAGAGGTCCTTCTTGGCGTTCCAGCGCGAGTGGGCGGCCGCCGATGGCGTCCGGGGGAAGGACTGGTCGCGGTTGTCGGGGCTGTCCCCCTCGGGCTCGGCCCACGCCCAGGGGTGGCCGTCGAATGACGTCACCAGCGGCTGGAGTTCGGCGAAGAGCTCGCGGCGGCGCTCCATCGGGAACGCGCCGATGACGCCGACCGAGTTGAGCATCCCCTCGGGGGTGTACAGGCCCAGCAGGAGTGAGCCGATGGCGTCCGTCTCGTCCTTGTAGAGGCGGTAGCCCGCGACGACGCAGTCGGCGGTGCGCTCGTGCTTGATCTTCCACATGACGCGCTTGTCCTCGGCGTAGGGCTGGTCCAGGGGCTTGGCGATGACGCCGTCCAGGCCCGCGCCCTCGAACTGTTCGAACCACTCCTTCGCCAGCTCACGGTCGTGGGTCGCCCGGGTGAGGAAGATCGGCGGCCTCGCCTTTGCGAGGGCCTTCTCGAGAGCTTGGCGGCGCTCCCGGAAGGGCCTCTCCGCCCAGTTCTCGCTCCCCCACGCGAGCAGGTCGAACCCGACGAAGCTGGCGGGTGTCTCCCTGCTCAGCTTCTTGATGCGGGACTCCGCGGGATGGATCCGCTGCTGCAGCAGGTCGAAGTTGAGCCGGTCGCCGGACATGGGGTCGATGAGGATGATCTCGCCGTCGATCACGCACGGGTCCGGGAAGTTCTCCTTCACCGCCTCCACCAGCTCGGGGAAGTACCGCGTCATCGGCCGGGAGTTGCGCGACCCCAACTCGACCATGTCCCCCGAACGCCAGATGATCGTCCGGAAGCCGTCCCACTTGGGCTCGAACAGGACTTCGGCCTTCGGGAAGTCCTTGACGAGCTTGGCCAGCATCGGCCCGAACGGCGGGACGATCGGCGTCCCCCACTCGGCGTCACGCTCGGCCTTGGGTGCGAGGTAGTCCTCCTCGGCGCGGTCCTTCTTGCGCTTGCTCGGCGGCACCCGCGGCGGCTCGCCCGGCATCTTGGGATAGTCGGGCGGGAAGTTGAGCTCACCGAGCCCGCGCTCCAGGTCGGCCTCCCAGAGCCCCAGCGCGCCGGTCAGCTCGCCCGGGTCGTCGTCCATGGACGCCCACGGGCACGGCCGGTCCCTCAGCAGCTTCGGGACGGTCCAGATCGTCAGGTCGCGGGGGTCGGCGTCGGCCAGCTCGTCCCAGGACAACGGCGTCGAGACGGGCGCCCCGGGCAGGGGACGCGGCGAGTAGGCACCGGCGATCGTGCGGTCACGGTTGGCCTGGTTGAAGTCGACGAAGACGCGCTCGCCGCGCTCCTCCTTCCACCACGAGGTGGTGACGAGGTCGGGGAGCTGCCGCTCCAGCTCGCGGGCGACGCCGATGACCCCGTGCCGGACGTCCTGGAACTCGTGCGTGGGCCTGATCCGCGCGTACACGTGGACGCCCCGGTTGCCCGAGGTCTTGGCGTACGCCGTGAGCCCGACGGACGCCATCACCTCGCGCAGCGCCAAGGCGGCCTCCACGGCGTCGGAGAAGTCGCGGCCGGGCTGGGGATCGAGGTCGATGCGGAACTCGTCGGGATTGTCGAGGTTGGCCGTGCGGACGGGCCACGGGTGGAAGGTGATCGTCGCCATCTGGGCGGCCCACACCAGGTCGGCCGGCTCGTCGAACGTCACCTGCTCGTGGCGGCGTCGGCTCGGGTACGTGCACATCACCCGGTTGAGCCACGCCGGAGCCCCCGCGGGGGGCCGCTTGGCGAAGAACTCCTCGCCCTCGATGCCCTCGGGGAACCGCTGCAGCGTCATCGGCCGGTCCCCGTTGATGCGCAGGAACGACTCGGACGCGGCGAGCAGGTAGTCCGCGAGGTCGCGCTTGGTGATCTCCTTCGCGCCACCGGACGCCGGCCACAGCACCTTGTCGGCGCTGGTCAGCCTCACCTCGCGGACGCCCTGGGGTCCGTCGACGGACAGGATCTCTGCTTCGGCCACGCCTGAGCCTAACCCGGCGTCCCGACAGCCGACAGTGTCAGCCCTGGATGCGCACCTCACCCCGCTTGGTGTTGGACGACGTGGTACCGCCCGTGGTCACGGTGGCCGTCGTCGTGACTGCGCCACCGATGCCGAGGGAAGCCGTCACCGCAGGCTGGTAACCGCCGGCGTAGCCGCTCGCGTTCGGGTGGAACGAGTTGTACTGCCGCCACACGTCGACGTTGTTGATCCACGGCACGGTGTCGCACACCGCGTGCCCGACGAACGTCCCCTGGACGTCGCTGTACGCGATGCTCGCGGCCGCCGCTGCCGACTCGATCGCGTCGGCCAAGTGTTCCGACGCCGTGTTCATGGCGGTCATTTCGTCGGCCGTGAACGACGTCCAGGCGCTGCAGTCACTGCCGTTGAACAGGCGCGGGTAGCCGGTCGCCACGACCTGCGCGGTGGGAGCCTTGGCCTTCGCGGCTGCATACAGCTCCCTCAACTTGGCGGGCAACGTCTCCGCGATGGTGGCCTCGGCAGCGCTGACCTTGGCCAGGCAGGCCTGGGTGTCGGAGCCCGCGCACGTGGAGACCGTGTCGGCGAAACCGACATCGTTGCCGCCCACGGTGATCGTCACGTAGGCGGTCGTGCTCTTCAGCACCCCGAGTTGCTTGGCGCTGACATCTGCGATGGTCGCACCGGAGCAGGCCTGGAGGTTGAGGGCGAGGCCGTTGCTGGTCGCGAGGAGGTACGGATAGCCCTTGGTGGACCGGTAGCACGTGGTGCCGTCCCTGAGGTAGCTCCCGGCTCCGGTGCCGGCGGCATAGCTGTCCCCCAACGCTACGTAGCCATTGGTGGGGGCAGGGGTCGGCTTCGGCTTGGGTGCCGCCTCGGCGGTGAGCGTGGGGAGGGTGGCTCCGAGGAGCATCGCGATGAGTCCGGCGCCCCACCGGACTGAAAGTGCATGGCGCATGGACCCATGCTCCCACCACGACCCCTGCCGTCGCAGGCGAAATGATCGCGTCACCGACGCGACCTTCGCCGGTCCCAGCCCTTCCTGTCGCTCGCCCACCGGCGGCTCTAGGGTGTTGCCATGGCGCAGATCCACGGCATCGACACCGACCTCTTCCCGCTCATCCTCGGCGGCAACTCCTTCGGCTGGACCGCCGACGAGCCGACCACCCACGCCATCCTGGACGCGTTCGTCTCGGCGGGCGGCAACGCCGTGGACACGGCGGACGGCTACTCGGCCTGGGTCCCGGGCAACAAGGGCGGCGAGTCCGAGCGCATGATCGGGTCGTGGCTGGCCGCGCGCGGCAACCGCGACGACATCGTGATCGCGACCAAGGTGGGCATGTACACCCCGCACGAGGGCTTGTCCCGGGCGAGCGTTCGCGCCGGGCTGGCGGAGTCTTTGGTCCGCCTCGGCACCGACCACGTGGACCTCTACTACGCCCACAAGGACGACCCCGCCACCCCGATCGCCGACCAGGTCCGGACCTTCGACGAACTCGTCCGCGAGGGACGCGTTCGGGCGATCGGCTTGTCCAACTATTCGGGAGCCCGCCTGCGCGAGTGGGTGGACACTGCCCGCGAGACGGGCGCCACCCTGCCCGCCGCCGTCCAGAACCGGTACAGCCTCGTGGCGCGCACCGAGTACGAGCAGGATGCCGGCCCGGTCATCGCCGAGTTCGGGCTGGCCTCGTTCCCCTACACCGCCTTGGCATCGGGCTACCTCACCGGCAAGGTGCGCGGCGAGGAGGACCTCGCGAGGTCGTCCCGTGAGGCCGCGAATCGTCGCTACCACGAGGCGGGCGGCCTCGAGGTGGTCGAGGCACTGGACGCCGTCGCGGCCGAGCAGGGCAGCGAGCCGACCACCGTCGCGCTGGCGTGGTTGCTCGCCAAGGGCGTGACCGCACCCATCGCGTCCGTGTCGCGCCCGGAGCAGTTGCCGGCGCTCCTGGCCGCCCCCGGGCTGACCCTCAGCCACGCGGACGTCGCCACGCTGGACGCCGCCTCGACGCGGTTCGCCTGAAGGATGCCTGTCGTTAGGATCGCCCCATGAGCCTCACCGCTGTCGTCACCGGAGCCTCCAGCGGGATCGGCGCCGCCACCGCGCGCCGCCTCGCCGCCGAGGGCTACCGCGTGTTCTGCGCCGCCCGCCGCCAGGACCGGATCCAGGAGTTGGCCGACGAGATTGACGGCGTGGCCGTCGTCTGCGACGTGACGGACGCCGACGCCGTGGCCGCGCTCGCCCGACCCGTGGGCGACCGCCTCGACCTGCTGGTCAACAACGCCGGCGGGGCGGTCGGTAGCGAGCCCCTCGCCGAGGCGGACTTCGACGCCTGGACGACGATGTTCGAGACCAACGTCCTGGGCGCCGGCCGCGTCACGAAGGCGCTCCTCCCGGCCCTGCGCGCCGCCGAGGGCACGGTCGTGTTCGTGACGTCCAGCGCGGCCGAGGCCGCCTACGAGGGCGGTTCCGGCTACAACGCGGCCAAGGCCGGCGAACGGATGCTCGCCGGGGCCCTGCGGCTCGAACTGAACGGCGAGCCGATCCGGGTGTGCGAGGTGGCGCCGGGGCTGGTGCACACCGAGGAGTTCTCCGTCGTCCGCTTCCACGGCGACCAGGCCAGGGCGGACGCCGTGTACGCCGGCGTCCCGGACCCGCTCGTCGCCGAGGACGTCGCCGACGTCATCGCGTGGGTCGCGACCCGTCCGGCGCACGTGAACATCGACCGACTGGTCGTCCGCCCGCGGGCCCAAGCCGCCAACCACAAGCTGCACCGGGTCGGCTGAGTCCCGCCAACCCGGTGCGCGTGGGTCGAGCGGGATCAGCCCAGCTCGATGAGGGCCTCCCCACCCGCGACGGTGTCGCCCTTCTCGACGAGGATGCGGGCCACCGTGCCGTCGGCCGGTGCGGTGATCTCAGTCTCCATCTTCATGGCCTCGAGCACGCAGAGGACCTGGCCCGCCTTGATGGCCTGGCCCTCCTCGACGAGGATGCGCGACACCGAGCCCGACAGGGGCGCGGTGACGGCGTTGGCGGAGGTCGCCTGGACGGACGCCGTGGACGCCACGGGCGTGTTCATGCCACCCGCCCCCCCGATCACGATGGAACCGACGGGGTGCTTCTCCTCCTCCTGGACGTCCACCTCGATGTCGTAGGGAACTCCATTGACGGTCACCTTGAGCTTCATGGTTGTACCTTTCAGGTCACCGCAGGTGGAGCGGCATGCGGTCGTGTTGGGACTGGCGCGTGGTCGACTGCCAGGCGGCCGAGCGCGTGAAGTGCGCCTGACGGCGCTTGGCGCGGTGACCGAGGTAGGCGGCGACGGCCGCCGAGATGGCGACCACCACCTCCTCCGGCACGTGCTGCGAAGTCATCAGCCTGATGCCCTTGATCTCGGTCTCGAGCCCCTCGACGCGTTCGGTCAGCTTCCTGACAGCGGCGAGCAGTTCGGCGTTGATGTCGTCCGACATGGTTCCTCCGATCAGACCGGGCCGAGGCCGTGCTTCTTGGCCGGCCGGAGCTCACGCTTGTTGACGAGGATCTCCAGCTGCATGGCGATGTAGCGGCGCGTGTCCGCCGGGTCGATGACGTCGTCGACGAGACCCCGCGACGCGGCGACGAACGGCGTGGAGTACGTGTCCTTGTACTCCTGGACCAGTTCGGCGCGCCGAGCCTCCGGGTCGTCGGCGGCCGCGATCTCCTTGCGGAACACGACGGTGGCAGCGCCCTCCGCGCCCATGACGGCGATCTCGGCGGTCGGCCAGGCGTACACGGTGTCCGCGCCCATGTCCTTGGAGCACATGGCGAGGTACGCCCCGCCGTACGCCTTGCGGAGCACGACGGTGATCTTCGGGACGGTCGCCGCGGCGTAGGCGTACAGCATCTTCGCGCCGTGCCGGATGATGCCACCCGCCTCCTGGGCGACGCCGGGCAGGAAGCCCGGGACGTCCACCAAGGTGACCAGCGGGATGTTGAACGCGTTGCAGAAGCGGATGAACCGGCTCGCCTTGTCGGAGGAGTTGATGTCGAGCACGCCCGCCATCACCTGCGGCTGGTTCGCGACGAGGCCCACGGTACGGCCATTGATGCGGCCGAAGCCGACCACGATGTTCTGGGCGTAGCCGGCCTGGACCTCGAGGAAGTCCTCGTGGTCGACCAGGCGGGCGATGACCGTCCGGACATCGTAGCCCTTGTTGCCGTCGGTGGGGACCAGGTCGTACATCGCCTCGTCGTGGTCGACGTACGGGTCCGGGTCGACGATCGCCGGGTCCTCGGTGTTGTTCTGCGGCAGGAAGCTCAGCAGCTTCTGCGCCACCAGGATCGCCTGTTCGTCGTCGTCCACCACGAAGTGGTTGACGCCGGAGACCGCCATGTGGGTGTCCGCGCCGCCGAGCTTGTCGGCGGTCACGTCCTCACCGGTGACCTGCTTGATCACGCCCGGGCCCGTGATGAACATGTGGGCCTTGCGGGTCTGGATGATGAAGTCGGTCAGGGCCGGGGAGTAGGCCGCGCCGCCGGCGCAGGGGCCGGCGATGATCGAGACCTGCGGCACCACGCCGGACAGCTTCACGTTGGTGTGGAAGACCGCCCCGTAGCCGTGGAGGGAGTCGATGCCCTCCTGCACACGGGCACCGCCGGAGTCGTTGATGAAGATGAAGGGCGTGCCGCACTTGAGGGCGGCGTCCATCATCTGGGCGACCTTCAGGCTGTGCACCTCACCGGCCGAGCCACCCACGACCGTGAAGTCCTGGCTGGCGATGTGCACCGGACGCCCCAGCACCGTCCCGGTGCCGGTCACGACGCCGTCGGCGGGCATGTCGGCCTGCGCCATGCCGAACGCGGTCGTCCGGTTGCGGCGGAACAGTCCGATCTCCTGGAAGGAGCCCTCGTCCACCAGGGCCGCGACGCGCTCACGCGCGCTCAGCTTTCCGGCCTCGTGCTGCTTCTCGATGCGCTTCTCACCACCGCCCTTGCGGGTCTCGATGCGGGCCTTGTTGAGGTTGGCGACCTGCTCATCCATGGCACGTGTCTTCTTGACCATGTTGGTCACGCCCTTTCCACGACGACGTTGTGTTCGCGTCCACCCAGGGACACCTTGTAGGTGATCGGCCCCTTCACGGCGCGATCGCTGTCACCCTTGGCGGCGGCCTGCTCAGCCATCTGCTCCGGGGTCTTGCCGACGCTCTTGGGGCCCTCCGCGCGCTTGGCGAAGAAGCCGGGGGCCACCGACGGGAACATGGCGTAGGTGAGGACGTCCTCGTCGGTGCCGTCCGTGCCCGGCAGGCCGGACGCCTCGGCGACGAGCTTGTCCCACTCCGGCTCGAGCAGATCGGCCGGACGGCGCGTGATCGGCTCCTTCTTCGTCTGATTGTGGGCGATCTCGACGACCTCGGGGTTGCGCTCGCCGATGCACTCGCCGTAGTAGCCGAGCATCAGGTCGGCAAACTCGCCGGTCAGGACCTTGTACTTGCCCATCAAGACGTTGAACACGGCCTGGGTGCCGACGATCTGGCTGGACGGGGTGACCAGCGGCGGGTGCCCCGCGTCCGCCTTCACCCGCGGCACCTCCTCCATCACCTCGCGGATGCGGTCGCCCGCACCCTGGGCCTTGAGCTGGCTCTCCATGTTGGAGAGCATGCCGCCGGGGATCTGGCTGGAGAAGATGTCGGTGTCGACCAGCGTCGCCGACTCGAACTGGGCGTACTTGGGGCGCACCTTGGCGAAGTGGTCGCGGATCTTCAGGAGCCGGTCCATGTCGAGGGCCGTGGTGTATTCGGTGCCCTCCAGCATGGCGACCAGGGACTCGGTCGGGTTGTGTCCCGGACCGAGGCTCATCGAGCTGATCGCGGTGTCGACCACGTCGGCCCCGGCCTCGATCGCCTTCATCAGGCTGACCAGCGTCACGCCCGTCGTGGAGTGGCAGTGGACGTTGATCTGGACGTCGCCGTAGGTGTCCTTGATGCCCTTGACGATGTCGTAGGCGGCCTGCGGCTGGAGCAGCGCGGCCATGTCCTTCAGGGCGATGGACTCGGCGCCCATGTCGAGGAGTTGGCCCGCGAGCTTGATGTAGCCCTCGGTCGTGTGCAGCGGCGAGATCGTGTAGCAGATGGTGCCCTGGGCGTGCTTGCCTGTCTTCTTCACCGCCTGCATCGCCTGGGCCATGTTGCGGGGGTCGTTGAGGGCGTCGAACACGCGGAAGACGTCCATGCCGTTCTCGGCCGACTTGTCGACGAAGCGCTCGACGACGCCGTCCTCGTAGTGGCGGTAACCGAGCAGGTTCTGGCCGCGCAGGAGCATCTGCAGGCGGCTGTTGGGCATGAGTTCACGGAACGTACGGAGACGCTGCCACGGGTCCTCGTTCAGGAACCGGATGCAGGCGTCGTAGGTCGCACCACCCCAGCACTCGACGGACCAGTAACCCGCCTGATCGATGTCCTCACAGGCGTCGACCATGTCTTCCATGGCCATGCGCGTGGCCATCAGGGATTGGTGGGCATCACGAAGCGCGACCTCGGTCACGCCGATGGTTCGTGGGGTCATGACGACATCCTGCCACGTCTTCTACTACATGTCGTCGTTGAGACCAATAATGTCAAAGCGTAGGACGATTCGGGCCACATGATGGACACCCAAGGGGGGGAGCAGCAGGGTCCTCGGGCGACCGCCGCGGTGGTCCAGGAACCTTCTCTGGGATGATGACCCCATGACCTGGTCAGCCCTCCTCGCCCCCGCCGCCTATGCGCTCTTCCTGACCCTGGTCCCGGGCCTGGTGGTGGCCCTGCTGGCGGGCCGTCGCGGATTCACCGCCCTGGCCCTGTCCCCCGCGCTCTCCGTCACCGCGATCGGGGTGTCCGCCGTCGTCGCGGGAGCCGCCGGCGTGCCGTGGGGTTGGCCCGTCCCCCTGGTCGCGGCACTCATCTTGGGCCTGGCAGCCTTCGCGCTGCGTCGCCTCAGGCGGGCGGGGCGGACGTCGGACCAGTGGTGGGATCGGTCGGAGGTGGGCGCGTGGATCGGGCTCGGCGTGGCGATCGTCCTGCTGACTCGGCACCTTCGGAACGTCCTCGACCGGCCCGACGCCTTCTCGCAGACCTTCGACAACATCTTCCATCTCTCAGTGGTGCGCTACATCGTGGTGACGGGGGACGCGTCCTCGCTGCACGTCACGCGGATCAACGCCGGCCCCGACGAGTCGTCCTTCTACCCGGCCGCGTTCCATGGAATGGCGTCGCTGGTGCTGCAGGCATTCCCCGGCAGCATGGCCGTCGCCGTGAACGCCGTGCTCTGGGTCATCTCAGCGGTCGTGTGGCCGTTCGCCTGTGTCTTCCTGATCCGGTGCCTGTTCCGAGCGCGCCCCGCCACCCTGCTCATCACGGGAGTCCTTGCCGCCTCGTTCACCGCCTTCCCCGTGCTCCTGTTGGGTTACGGCGTCCTCTACCCCAACCTGCTCGGCCTCGCCCTGCTCCCGGTCCTCCTGGGCTTGGCCGTCCAGGCGTTGGCGGTGTCGCGTACCCAGCCCTTCACCGTCTTCGAGGCGATCGGCCTCGGCGCGCTCATCCTCCCCGGCCTCGTCATGGCCCACCCCAACGCGCTCATGTCCCTGATGGCGCTGGCCGTCCCCATCCTGCTGGTCCGTGCCGGCCGTCATGTCGTGTCCTGGCGTCAGGGCCGGGCCGCTGCCCCGACCGCACTGGGGGTCGTGGCGGCGTGCGTCGTGGCCCTCGTGGCGATCGTCATGGCCTGGCGCATCCTTCGTCCGCTCGACCCGTTCTGGCCGCCCACGCTGTCCCGGACGGATTCCTTCGGACAGTTCGCGCTCAACGCACCCTTGGGCCTGGGGCCCCTGTGGGCGGTGAGCCTGCTCGTGGCCCTCGGGCTCGTCGCGGCCTGGAGGCGCCGCTTGGGCTGGATCCTGGCGGGCTGGGCCATCGTCGGCGTGCTGTGGTTGGTCGTCTCGAGCGGTCCCTCAGGTGAACTCCGCGACACGCTCACCGGCATCTGGTACAACGACTCCTTCCGCCTCGCCGCGCTCGTCCCGGCCGCCGCGCTCCCCCTGGCCGCCTTGGGCGCCGAGGCGGTGACTGTGTGGTTCGCCGGCGGGCTGACCCGCCGCGTTCGTGGAGGACGGCGCCTCACCCGTTGGCTCGCGGCCGGGAGCGGGGTACTGCTGGCGGTGGTGCTGGTCGCGGCCACCCAGCGAACGCCCGCGATGGACCAGGCCGTGGACCGAGCTTCGTCGACCTACGCCTTGACCGACGACTCGCCGCTGGTCAATTCCGACGAGTACGCGCTGCTCCAGCGCCTGCCCCAGTTGGTTCCCACCGACGCGGTCATCGCCACCAACCCATGGAACGGTTCCTCCATGGCGTGGGCGCTGGAAGGGGTGCGGACCACCACGACGCACACCTTGTACGTCTCGACCCCGGATGTCGACTCGATCAACTCCAGCCTGGACGAAGCGCGTGCCGGCGGGGCGACCTGTGACGCGGTCGACCGGTTGGGGGTGCGCTACGTCCTGGACTTCGGCACGCGTGAGGTGCACGGCGGCAGCCACCCCTACCCAGGATTCGACTCCCTCGCCTCCGCCCAAGGATTCAAGGAGGTGGCTCGTGAAGGCGACGCCGTCCTGTACGAGGTCACGGCCTGCGGTTGATGCGCCCGGACCGGGCTTTCGCGTGAGCCGATAGGGTGAGCCCGTGGATCGAACATCCCCGCCCCCTGCACACACGCGGTCCGACGTCGCCTTCGTGATCCCCGTGTACAACGAGGGCAGTGTCGTCCGTGAGGTCGTCGAGAGCGTCCTGGAGCACTATGCCCGTGTGGTGTGCGTCAACGACTGCAGCCGGGACGATTCGGCGTCCCAGATCGCCGCGACCGGCGCCTACCTCATCAACCACCCGATCAACATGGGACAGGGCGCCGCACTGCAGACCGGTCTGGAGTTCGTCCGCGGCCTACCCGGGATCCGGTACGTGGTGACGTTCGATGCGGACGGCCAGCACCGTCTGGAGGACGTCGAGCAGATGCTCCGCGTGGCTGAGGAGAAGGGCGTGGACATGGTCCTGGGCTCCCGCTTCCTCGGCACCGAGGCGGTCGACATGCCGAAGGTGAAGCGGGCCGTGCTCAAGGCCGCCATCGCCTTCAGCAACCTGACGTCGGGCGTGAAGCTCACCGACACGCACAACGGCCTTCGGGTGATGGGCCGCCGAGCCATCGACGAGGTGAACCTGACGATCCCCGGCATGGCCCACGCCTCGGAGATCCTCGAGATCATCAGGTCGCACGGCTTCACGTACGCAGAGGTGCCGGTCCAGATCGTCTACACGCAGTACAGCCGGTCGAAGGGGCAGTCGATCATCAACGCGGTGAACATCGCGTTCGACATGTTGTTGAGGAAGGTGGCTCGCTGATGTGGGTCCAGGTCGGCATCATCGTCGTCGCACTGTGGCTGGTGTACATCACGGTCCGCCGACAGACGGCCGCGACGAGCGCCTACAAGAAGATCGGCCTGGTGCTGCTCGCCGTCGGCATGGTGGTCGCGGTGATGAACCCGGGGTTGTTCTCGCTGGTCGCGACGTGGGCCGGCATCGGACGCGGCACCGACCTGCTCCTCTACGGCCTCACCGCCGCGTTCATCGTCTACGCGTTGTCGCAGTACCTGCGCAACGGGGCCCAGCGCGACATCACCTTCAGGCTCGCCCGTCAGGTCGCGCTGGAGGAGGCACGGCGGCGCTACGGGCTGGACTGACGGCCGTCCTGCTCGACAGGGTCAGGACACCATCGCCTCGAGTCGCTCCGCCATGCGGCGCACGGTGGCGGCGATGGACTTGGTGGCGATGGCGTCCTCGTACCATGCCCGGGTCGACCGCCGGAGCTCTTCCCCACCCTCAATCACCTTGACCATCGCTTCAGCCAGGTCCGGGGCCGAGGCGCTGCGCGCCTTGAACCCGTTCACGCCATCCTGGACCAGTTCGGTGGACGCGTTCGTCGGGTCGTCCACCACGACGGAGGGGGTGCCGTGCGCGGCCGCCTCCACGACCACGAGACCGTAGCCCTCACGCCGCGACGGGTTCAGCAGCATGCTCGCCCGTCCCATGAGGCGGCCCAGTTCGTCCTGGTCGACGAACCCCGGCATCGAGATCGCGTCATCCAGCCCGGACTCCGCGATCGCCGCACGCACGGCGTCCGACTCGGGCCCCCGGCCGCCGATGACGGCGGTCAGGTCCGGCACCGTGGCCCGGGCCACCTTCAGCGCGGGCGGGATGGCCTGGGCGCGCTTGTCCTGGATGTGGCGCCCCACGAAGAGCACCGGCCCCGGCGTCGCGTCGACCGCCAGCCGCGGTGCGACATCGACCGGCTGGGGCGGGATGATCCCCGGAGAGCGCAGGAAGCGCGCGGGCGGCAATCCGTTGCGGAGCGCACCGTCCTCGGTGTGCTGCGAGTGCCCGGTCGCCAACGGGGACATGCGGACGGCCAGGCGCTGCAGGAAGTCCGCGACGCGGCCGACGACGGGGCCGGAGTACTCGAGCCACTGCCGACGCGTCCAGACCTCCAGCCAGTCGACGACCAGCCTGGTGCGCGTGGCGCTCAACGCGAGCCGGGCGGCGAAGACGTTCAGGACGGGCGTCGCAGAGACCATCACCACGTCGTAGGAGGAACGGTGGCGGAGCAGGTGGGCGAACAGTGCAGCGGAGAACTTCACAGCACCGATCGGGCGGCGGACGCCCGCGTCGTCGTAGAGCGGGAACCCGTCGGTGATGGACACGGCCCGGACGCCCTCCTCCACCGGGTCGGCGCCCTCCCACTGCCGTCGGGTCAGGTAATCCACCCGGTGTCCCAGCTTCACGAACTCCCGCGCGAACTCCACGTACTGCTTCTCCCCGCCTCCGGTGGTGTGGGGGTACATGCAGTCGAAGACGATCGCGATGCGCATGCCCGTGAGCCTAGCGATCCGTGGCGGCTTCCCGTCTCCTTCCTGTGTCGGGCGTGCGCGTGAGGCGCTGGAGGGTGTGGGTCGGGACACGGCCCGACACACCGCGCACGGCATCCCGGACGCCGTACGCCATGGCCTCCAGCGTGCGCAGGCGCCGTCCGCCGAGGACCACGCGCATGGCGTGCGCCTTCGCGTCCTGCACCGTGCGGCGGGCCACCCACCGCGGTTGTGACTTCGCGTACCGCCGCACCAGGGTCATCCCGTTGCGCGTGATGTAGTAGACGCGCACGGGTGAATGCTCGTTGTACTCGATCCGGCGCCCGAACAGGACCACGGGGCGCCCGAGGACGGTCGTCGGCAGTCGCCGTCCCAGTGCATGGTGCAGGCGAGCACCGTCGGCCAGCAGGACCTCGAACCCTTCGGTCGCCAACCGCGCGCTGAACTCGGAGTCCACGCCGTCGATGAAGAAGCCCTCATCGAATCCCCCCACGCGATCGAACACCTCGATGGGGATCAGGGATCCGGACTGCATGGGGTCGAACGCCCTCGTGAACGGGTCCGCGTGGCGGCCTGCGAGAGTCGGTGTCGGATGGCCGCCATGGGAGGCGGCGGCCAGGAGGCCGACCCGCAAGCCCGCCTGTTCGGCGCGACCCCACAACTCCAGTTGGACCTCCACGTACTCGGGCCCCAACGACGAGTCCTGATCAAGGGTGAGCACGGCGTCGGCACCGTGCCTCCTCGCTTCGGCCACACCGGCGTTGAGCGCCGCGGCGATGCCTCGGTTGCCGTCCTGGTGCAGCACGGTCACGGACGGGCCCCGCAAGCCGGCGAGCACGTCGAGCCCGCGCGTCGAGCCGTCGTCCACGACGACGACGTGCGCCACCTGCTGGGCCGTCGTGGAGACCCTGCTCCGCAGGCTGTCGTCGGGGTTGTACGCGGCAACCACCGCCACAACCGTGGTGGTCCTGTGTTCATCCATCGCGGTCCTCCCTCACCAAGCTCAGCGACGGAGCGATCAGCACCGCCAGCATCACGGCCTCGGACAGCGCCATTCCGAGCGCGATCCCCTCGACGTGACCCGCGGCGCCGGCGATCACCATGACCACCACACCGACGACGGCCGCGACGATCGTGGAGCCCAGGACGAAGCGCTGTCGGCCCGCCGGGATCAGGATGTTGCGCGACAAGGGCGTGGCGATCGAGAGGCACACGAAGGCGGCGCCGTACAGGGCACACAGGATGGTGGTCGGAGCCTTGTCACTCCCGAACAGCAGGCCGCCCACGGGGGGCCCCGCCACGACCAGGACCGCGAAGCCCACCAGGCCCAACACCACGTGTGCGGCGATCGCCAGGCCGTGCCGCCGGAGCCGGTTGGGCACCCCTGGTTCGAGCGTCCACGCCTGCAGCGCGTTCCCGAGGGCCACGACGCTGAACAGGCCATACCGGTACAGCTGGTCGGTGGATCCGAACGCTGCGGTTGTCGCGTTGCCGATGGTGCCGTTCGCGATGGGGATGGGCGTGGCGGCGTAGGCGGACCCGGCCAAGTTGTAGCCGGCGGTGTGGCGCTGCTCAGCGATGTCCCGCCACACGAGCCGCAGCGGGCCGGGACGCCACCAGGCCGCTTCGGCGTGCCGGCGTCCGAAGATGACGAGCGACACCACCGTGGCGAGGACGATGAGGATCGGGTAGGGCCACAGGGATGCCGTCCACAGCATGAGCGGCACCGACGCGAGCGTGGCGAGGACGCGAGGAAGGGTGTCGTACAGCACCAGCAGGACGGGGCTACCAGCGCCGATCCCGAACCACGCCGGCGAGAAACCGGCCATGGCGGTCGCGAGCGTCATGGCGGCGGCGGAGGAGGCGTGGCCGGGCAGGGCGTTGACCATGGCGATCAGGATCGCGGCGGGCAGGACCACTGTTCCGAGGATGATGCGCGTGCGCATGCTGCGCGCGTAGATCGTCGCTCGGAGTCCATCGTCCATCGTGCGCGCCACCAGCACCGGACCGTCGACGTTCCAGCCCCACAGGATGATCGTGGAGGCGAACGCGCCGATCGCGGTACCGGCCAGAGCGCTGGACCAGCCGTCCACGCCCACGATGCGGGCGGCCGTCGGCATGAGGACGAGTGGCAGCACGAGGCCGATCAGGGGGAGGAGTGTGAAGCCGGTCAAGCGGCTGAGGACGCTGGGCAACCCGGTTCCTCAGCCGCGCCGGGCCAGGAGCGCCGCGATGCAGCGGAGCATCATGACGCGCGACCGCAGCACCTTGGCCACCGCGCGGGGGCGGTTCGGGGTGGCGTTGTCGTCGTGAAGGCGTCGGGCCACGGAGCGAAGGTCGAGGTGCGCCATGCGCCCGCGGATGTTGCCGTAGAGCGCGATCCACGTGTCGTGGGACTCGAACAGGAAGGACGGGAAGGGAAGGACACCGTTGCCCAGCGCCGACCGGCGCAGGGCCATGGCACATCCGTAGTACGGCAACGCCTGGGTGAGGATGCCCACCACGTTCCGGACGCGATGGGACGACGTCGAGGAGTGCAGGCGCCAATCAGGTTGGCCGAACGGCCCCTCCAGCGTTGCCGACACGCCCAGGGTCGTGAGGTTGGACGCCACCACGTCATGGTCCTCGAGCGCCTCCATCATGGCGTCGAAGCGGCCCGGCAACCACAGGTCGTCCTGGTCGGACAGGAAGAGGTACTCGCCCCGGCTCTCGCGGAGCGCCTCCTCGAACGTCTTGACGTAGCCCAGGTTGTGGGAGCGGGCGATCAGTCGGATGCGGGGGTCATCGATCGCACGGATGACGTCGCGCGTGCCGTCCGTGGAGGCGTCGTCCACGACCACGACCTCGTCGTCGGGACCGATCTGCTCCAGGATCGACTCCAGTTGTTCGGTGACGTAGCGCTCACCGTTCCAGGTCGCCATGCACACGCTGGCGCGAACGTTCGCGTCCAAGACCACACCTCCCGCGTCCGGGTCATCCTAGCGTCGGCCTCCTCGCCCGATCGAAGGGTTTCAGCGAGGCGCCTAGTTCTCCCGCAGCATCTCCGCGATGGGGCTGCGCTTGCGATACGAGGTGCCGGTCCGCTCCAGGTACTCCCGGACTCCCCGCATGGGAGCCGGAAATGTCTCCTCGAGGCGATCGAGCAAATCAGCCGCTCCGATCTTGAACGGGTCGTAGCGCAGCGTGGAGATCTTGGCCATCGGCATCCGTCCCTCCAGCGCCGCCTCGGCCAGGATGGAGTTCGGGTTCCACTGGCCCAGCACGCTGCGCGGGTTGAACCACCCGTGCCGCAGGGCGCGGGCGCGGGCCAACCTCCGATCCCGCGCCGTGGGCCGGAAGGCAGCATCCATCCGGAGTCCCGCCCTGAGCAGGCTGCGCGACATGCCGACCTCGTTCGTGCGGATCATCGCGCGGCGCCGCAGTGGCCGGACGGCGCGCCAGTGCTCGAGGAAGGCCGGGTTCCGGATGGCCGACGAACGGAAATCGACGTAGAACGACTGCACGTGCGGTCGAACCTCGGGGCTGATCGTGAACCCCCAGAAGTCGGCCTTGGGGTCGATGTCCTGCTCGACGGCGTCCAACGGCTGCAGCAGGACGTAGGTGTCGTTGGTGGTGATGACCTCGTCGTACTGGCTCAGGTCGCGGGAGGTCAGCACCAGGTGGTGGCTGAACAGGTCCAGCCCCACGTTCTCGCGCTCGACCAGCTCGGCTCGCTCCCGTACCCAGGACGCGTCGGCAGGACGCAAGGGACGGGTACTGGTCGCGACGATCGTCGTGTCCGGGCGCGCGAGTTGGTCGAACGTCCGGCGCACGAAGGGCGCCACGATGCCGTCGGGGTCGTAGAGGGCCATGGAAACGAGCCGGGTCATGCTCACATCATCCTCCAGATGCGGCTCACCGAAAGCGCTCCATTCACCGCTGGAATGCTGCCCTGACAAATCGTCGCGATTCCTGTACCGAGAAAACGGTCTCGACTTAAGATGCGCGCAAGGCTTCACACCAGTGCATGCCGATCACAGCGGCACCGTTGCCGCTGCGGTCACTTGGACCGCTTCAAGATAGGGGGCTTCACATGCCCATTGAAGAACATACCAAGACTCTGGGCCGGGTGATGCTGGCGGCCGCAACCGCCATGGCCCTGCTCGCCCCTCTCAGCGTCCCGTCCGCCTCCGCAGCACCGGTGGTGGACGACCTCCCCACCCTGAACATCACCGTCGATCCCGCGCTCATGAAGGCGGTGAACGACGACGAGAACCATGACACCAAGGCGCCCGTCACGATGTCGCTCGAGGGCGCGCCGACGGCCGAACTCAACTTCACCGACCTGCCCGGCGAGATCAAGGGGCGTGGGAACTTCACCTGGACGCTCGACAAGAGGCCTTCCAGATCAAGTTCGCCGCGAACACCGGCGTGTTGGGCATGGCCCCGCAGTCGACGTGGGTCCTGTTGGCCAACCACGCGGACGCCTCCCTGATGCGCAACAAGGTGGCGTTCGACTTCGCCACCAGCATCGGCATGCCGTACACGCCCGAGTCCCGTTGGGTGGACGTCAGGGTGAACGACGACTACCTCGGCAACTACCTGCTCTCGGAGAAGACGGAGGTCAAGACGAACCGCGTCCAGCTCACGGACCCGCAGGGGGTGTTGGTCGAACTCGACAACCGCTACGGCGACGTGGAGGACTGGAAATTCTGGACCGGCACGAGCAAGTCGCTGTTCGTGCTGAAGGAGGCCGTCTCGAAGGTCGCCGACCTACCGGACCCACTGTCCGCAAACACGGCAGCGGGTTGGGCGGACATCCAGGAGTCGTTGAATCGCCTGGACGCCCTCCTGGCAGCCCCCACGGTGGACTGGCCCGCCGTCGAGGCCGTCATCGACGTCGATTCCTTCGTCAGGTTCTACTTCGTCTCGGAACTCACGGCGAACTCGGAAATCACGGGTTCCAGCGTGTACTTCTACAAGGACGGCCCGAACAGCAAGGTGTTCGCCGGCCCGGTGTGGGACTTCGACAGCTCACTCGGCAACTTCGACAAGGCACCGTGGTACGGGTCCGAGGCAGGCTCGGACTACGCCAAGAGCGTCAAGACGCTGAAGGATGCGAACAACCCCGCGACCGCTCCCGAACACAACGGCTGGTTCGAGGAACTGTTCCGACAGCGCGGATTCGTCGAGCGGGCCAACCAGATGTGGGCCGAGGGCATCGGCGCCGCTGCGGCGGAGATCCCTGCCAAGATCGACGCCTGGGGCGCGTCTCTGGCCAAGTCAGCAGGAGCCAACTTCACGGAGTGGCCGATCCTGGGCAAGCCCTCATTGCTGGTCGCCAGCATCGGCAAGACCTACGCGACCACCTACGCCGGTGAGGTCACGTACCTTCGCGACTGGGTGAACACGCGGGTGACGATGCTCTCCAGGGAGCACGCTCCCACCCCCGTGCTCTCCTACGAGAGCCACATCCAGCGCATCGGTTGGCAGGGTCGCTACAACTTCGGGCAGGTCTCCGGGACGGTCGGCCAGAGCAAGCGGTTGGAGGCGCTACGACTCTCCACCCCGGGAACGTCCACGATCAACAGCATCGAAGCCGACGCCCACGTCCAGGACATCGGCTGGATGGGGTACAGGAACGCGGCCGAGATCGGGACCACGGGACGCAGCCTCCGCTTGGAGGCGGTCAAGTTCCGCCTCACGGGCGACCTCGCCACCAAGTACGACATCTCGTACCGGACCCACGTCCAGGACATCGGCTGGCAGCCATGGGTGACCAACGGCGCCGTCGCAGGCACCACAGGGCAGGCCAAGCGGGTGGAGGCCATCCAGATCCGCCTGCTCGCGAAGACTGGCGCGTCCGACCCGGTCCCCGTGGGCGTGACGACCTACAACGTGCACAGCCAGGACATCGGCTGGGGCCCGAACGTCAAGGACGGCGCAGTCGCCGGCGTCCTCGGCAAGCGGCTGGAGGCCCTCAAGCTGAAGGCGTCCAGTGAGCAGGTCTCCGGGGACATCTCCTACCGGGCCCATGTCCAGGACATCGGCTGGATGAGCTGGCAGACCTCGGCGAACTTCATCGGGACGACCGGCAGTTCACTTCGGATGGAGGCGTTCGAGGTGAAGCTGACCGGCGACCTCGCCGCAGAGTTCGACGTCGAGTACCGGGCCTACGTGCAGGGCAGCGGGTGGCAGAGCTGGCGTCGGAACGGCCAGACGGCCGGCACGACCGGGCAGTCCCTGCGCCTCGAACAGGTGGCGGTCAGGCTGGTCCCCAAGGCCTGATCACCTCGGAGAACCATCGGCCCCAGGCTCGTCCGCCTGGGGCCGATGCCCTTGACGCCCTTGTTAGCATTTCCCTTTCAGAGGAGATCCGGTGCACCAGGTCCTGCCGCCGAGAAAGCCGCACTGGAGGCGCGCGCACGGACTCCTGTCGCTGCTCATCGCGCTCGGGACGCTGGCAGGCTGCACGATGGCCGCATCGGCGCCCACACCCTCGAACAGCTCTCAACCGAGCAGCGGTGCTGCGTCCACGATCGAGACGCGGCTCGGGCTCATCACTGATTTCGGGACGTGCGACGCCGAGGAGCAGTGGGCCTCGGAGGCCGTGCGCTCCCTGGGGGTGGAAGCCATCATCACGGCCGGGGACAACAGCCAGAATGAGAGCGCCTGCGTCCCCTACACCCGCTCTGTCTGGGGCTTCTACCCGCGCGGCGCAGATGGGCGCGGCGACCCCACCCTGTGGCCCACCCTGGGCAACCACGACTACGACGATGTCGGTGCTGGGCTCGACGCCTACCGCCGGGCCTTCCCCCACCTCAGTGACCAGGCGGACCCCCAGCAACGCTGGTACCCCCAACCGCTCGGACACGTGCGGCTCTTCGCGGTGGACAGCCAGGCCACGCCGGCGGTGGAGATGCAACGCCAACGCGCTTGGCTCCAGGCGGCGCTGGGCGCCGCACGTGCCGCAGATCCGCTCGTCTGGAACGTCGTGGTGTTCCACCACCCGCCCTACACGTCCGGCGTCCATGCGGCCAACGTCGCGATGCGCCCGCAACCTGACGGCACCTGGGACCTCCGGGAGTGGGGCGCCGACCTGGTGGTGTCGGGCCACCAGCACATCTACGAGGACATCGTGGCGGGAGGGCTGCACTACGTGACCGCCGGCGTCAGCGCCGGGACCGTGGGACGCGACTGCCCCACCGAGCGTGTCCCGGGCAGCCGGATCTGCCTCGCCGGACCGGGCATCGTCCAGCTCCTGGCGACGCCCCAGACGCTCGTCCTGGAGTACCGCCAGCGGCCAGGTGACGGCGATGGATCGCAGGTGACGGACACCATCCGACTGACCCGCTAGGGCCGGCCCGGGCCGGGGCGGTTCAACACCACCCCGTCTCCGCGTAGAATCAGTTCGCTCTCCGCACTCAACCCGACGGGAATCCCGCATGCCCACACGCGCCGACCTGCGCAATGTCGCCATCATCGCCCACGTCGACCACGGCAAGACCACCCTGGTGGACGCCATGTTGTGGCAGTCCGGCGCCTTCCGCGAGAACCAGGACGTCGAGAACCGCGTCATGGACTCCATGGACCTCGAGCGCGAGAAGGGCATCACCATCCTCGCGAAGAACACCGCCGTCACGCACACCATGGCCGACGGCCGGCGGGTCACGATCAACATCATCGACACCCCCGGCCACGCCGACTTCGGGGGGGAGGTCGAGCGCGGCCTGGAGATGGTCGACGGCGTCGTCCTGCTCGTGGACTCCTCCGAGGGCCCACTCCCCCAGACACGCTTCGTCCTGCGCAAGGCGCTGGCCAAGAAGCTGCCGATCATCGTCGTGATCAACAAGGTGGACCGGGCCGACGCCCGTATCAGCGAGGTCGTGGACGAGGTGTACGCCCTGTTCATGGACCTGGTGGAGGACGACCAGGCCGAGCTGCTCGACTTCCCTGTCGTCTTCGCGGCCGCCAAGGCCGGCCGCGCGTCCCGTACCCAGCCGGCGGACGGCACCATGCCGGACTCCGAGAACCTCGAGCCGTTGTTCGAGGTCATCATGGAGACCATCCCCGCGCCGTCCTACACCGAGGGCGCTCCGCTCCAGGCGCTGGTGACCAACCTGGACTCGTCGCCCTACCTCGGACGCCTGGCCCTGTGCCGCATCGTCCAGGGCACCCTGGTGCGCGGCCAGTCCGTGGCGTGGATGCGCCGCGACGGATCCGTGCAGAACGTCAAGCTGTCGGAACTGCTCATGACCAACGCGCTGGAGCGCGTCCCTGCCGAGTCCGCCGGCCCCGGCGACATCGTCGCGATCGCGGGCATCCCTGAGATCACCATCGGCGAGACCCTCGCCGACCCGGCGAATCCGGTGGCACTGCCGCTGATCCACGTGGATGAGCCGTCCATCTCCATGACCATCGGCATCAACACCTCACCGCTGGCCGGCAAGTCGGGCAAGAAGCTCACGGCGCGGCTCGTCAAGGCCCGCTTGGACCAGGAGCTGATCGGCAACGTCTCGATCAAGGTCAACAACACCGACCGCCCGGACACGTGGGAGGTGCAGGGTCGTGGCGAGCTTCAGCTGGCGATCCTGGTCGAGATGATGCGCCGCGAGGGCTTCGAACTCACCGTCGGCAAGCCGGAAGTCCTGACCCGCGTGATCGACGGCAAGGTCCACGAACCCGTCGAGAAGCTGACCGTCGACGTGCCCGAGGAGCACCTGGGTACGGTCGCGCAGCTCATGGGCGCCCGAAAGGGCCGCATGGAGTCGATGACGAACCACGGCACCGGCTGGGTCCGCCTGGAGTTCACCGTCCCGGCCCGCGGCCTGATCGGCTTCCGCACGGAGTTCCTGACGCAGACGCGTGGCACCGGCATCATGAACCACGTGTTCGAGGGCTACGAGCCGTGGCACGGCGAGATCCTGACCCGCACGACGGGTTCGATGGTCGCCGACCGCATGGGGAGCGTGACGTCCTACGCCCTGTTCAACCTGCAGGAGCGCGGCACCATGTTCGTCGCGCCGGGCGAGGAGACCTACGAAGGCATGATCGTCGGCGAGAACTCCCGCCCGGACGACATGGACGTCAACCCCACCAAGGAGAAGCACCTCACCAACGTGCGTTCGTCCACCGGAGACGAATTGGAGCGCCTCATCCCCGCGACCAAGTTCTCCCTCGAGCAGGCCTTGGAGTTCTGCCGGGCGGACGAGTGCCTCGAGGTCACGCCCGCGACCGTCCGCATGCGGAAGACGACCCTCGTCGCCCACGAACGCGCCAAGGCGCGCACCCGCTCCAAGAAGGACGCTTGACACCGGCGCTCCACTTGCGAGGATGGGCTCGGTGGTCCGGGACCTGACCACCCCTGATGATGGGAGGCCGCCCATGGTGCGCCGTTGGACTCATGCGCTCCTGGCTCTTGTCCTGGCGCTGGCATCGCTGACCGTGGGGCCCACGACCTCCGCGCAGGCTGCGACCGGCTTGGAGGGGTACGACCCGGGGAACCTGATCAGCGATGCCAGCTTCTTCAACCGGGGCACGATGACGGCAACCGACGTCGCCGACTTCCTGGCCCTCAGGGGGGCGTCCTGCGTGGCAGGTGAGATGCCGTGCCTCAAGGACTACCGCGTCGACACACCCCCGACTCCTTCGACCTTCTACTGCGCCGCACTGCCGGCGGTGGCACAGAACTCCGCCGCCGGCATCATCTCCTCGGTGGCGAGCGCCTGCGGCATCAACCCGCAGGTGCTGATCACGCTCATCCAGAAGGAGTCCGGCCTGGTGACCGCGTCGGGGAGCCGCCTGACGGCGTCCGCCTACGCCAAGGCGACCGGCGCGGGATGCCCCGACTTCCAACCCTGCAACCCGGCGGAGGCCACGTTCTTCCTGCAGGTGTACGGAGCCGGGGAACGCTTCCAGAAGTACCGCCTGGAGCCGGGGCGCTACAACGTGAAGGCCGGGGCCACGAACCAAATCCTCTACAACCCCGACTCTCGCTGTGGACGCGCGACCGTGTATGTCGCCAACCAGGCCACCGCCGGGCTCTACAACTACACGCCCTACACCGCTGATGCCGCGGCGCTGTCCGCCGTCACGGGGGAGGGTGGCTATTGCTCCGCCTATGGCAACCGGAACTTCTTCCGGATCATCAAGACGTGGTTCCCCGGGGCCATGACCTCGTCGACCGTCCAGCCCATCATCCCGTCGCCGGCACCCACGCCCCCGGGCCTGGTCATCTACGCGGGACATGTCCAGGGCATTGGCTGGCAGTCGGCCGTCGCGGACGGACAGACGGCCGGCACGACGGGCCAGTCCCGCCGCCTGGAGGCCCTGCGCCTGTGGGTCGACTACTTCACCCCGAGCATCTCCGCCCGCGGTCACGTGCAGGACGTGGGCTGGCAACCCTGGGTCAACTCGGGCGGTCAGGTGGGATCCACGGGACAGGACCGACGCCTGGAGGCCATCGAGTTCAAGCTGACCGGCCACCTGGCGGCCCTCTACGACATCCGTTACCGCGCCCACGTGTCGGGGATCGGATGGCAGCCGTACCGCCTGAACGGGGCCACCGCCGGGACCACGGGGCAAGCGCGCGCCATCGAAGCCGTCGAGGTGGCACTCGTGCCGAAGACCGTCGCCATCACGTACGCGGCGCACGTCCAGAACCGCGGTTGGCTGGCACCGGTCGCGAGCGGCGAGGCCGCCGGCACGACCGGGCAGAGCCTGCGCCTCGAGGCCCTGTCCCTGCAACTCCCGAGCAGTGTCCCGGCCAACGTCCTCGAATGGCGTGGCCACGTGCAGAACCTCGGCTGGCAGCCTTGGGCGGGGTCGAGCACGAACGTCGGCACGTTGGGCCGGGCTCTCCGCCTCGAAGCCTTCGAGATGCGACTCACCGGCACCACGGCCACGACCCATACGGTGCGCTACCGCGCGCACGTCCAAGACGTGGGGTGGCAGAACTGGGTGGCCGACGGGGGCCTGGCAGGAACGACCGGCCAGGGCAAGCGGATCGAGGCCGTTCAGATCATCATCACACCCCGCACGGGCTGACCGGCCTCCTCGGCCGCGTCAGCCCGCCAAACCGGGCGCGGTCAGCCCACCCGGCCAGACTCCAGCAGGTTGAGCAGGTAGTCGCCGTAGCCGGACTTCACCAGCTTGGTTGCGCGCACCCGCAGTTCATCGTCGGTCAGGAAGCCCATCCGCCAGGCGACCTCCTCCGGGCAGCCCACCTGCAGGCCCTGCCGCGCCTGAATGGTGCGGACGAAGTTGCTGGCGTCGTTCAGCGACTCGAACGTGCCGGTGTCCAGCCAAGCGGTGCCGCGCGGCAGGACGCCGACCTGCAGCTTGCCCTGCTCGAGGTAGACGCGGTTCACGTCGGTGATCTCGTACTCGCCCCGAGCAGACGGCCGGAGGTCGGCGGCGATGTCGGTGACCTGCTCGTCGTAGAAGTACAGGCCGGGCACGGCGTAGTTCGACTTGGGGTGGGCGGGCTTCTCCTCGATCGAGACCGCCTTGAAGTCGTCGTCGAACTCGACGACACCGTAGGCCGTCGGGTCGGACACCCAGTAGGCGAAGACGGCGGCGCCGTCCACCTCGCTGAAGCCTCGGAGCTGTCGGCCGAGCCCGGGGCCATAGAAGATGTTGTCGCCCAGCACGAGCGCGCACTTCTGCCCGCGGGCGAAGTCGGCGCCGATCGTGAACGCCTGCGCGAGCCCCTTGGGTTCGGGCTGGGTGGCGTAGGTGATCGAGATGCCGAACTGCGACCCGTCCCGGAGCAGCCGCTGGAACGCCTCCGCCTCGTGCGGCGTGGTGATCACGAGCACGTCCTTGATCCCCGCGAACATCAGCGTCGAGAGCGGGTAGTAGATCATGGGCTTGTCGTAGACGGGGACGAGCTGCTTGCTGGTGGCCTGGGTGATCGGGTGCAGCCGGGTACCAGATCCACCGGCCAAGATGATTCCGCGCATGCGGTCATTGTGGCGCACTCCCGCCGCGCCATGTCCTCTAGTCTGGGACCCGTGGCTCATTACCTCGTGACCGGCGGTGCCGGCTTCATCGGCAGCAACTTCGTTCGGACCCTCGTCCAGGACACCGACCACACGGCAACGGTGTTGGACAAGCTCACCTACGCGGGCAACCGGGCATCCCTGGACGGCCTGCCCGCGGCCCGGGTCGACTTGGTGGTCGGTGACATCTGCGATGCCGACCTCGTCGACAAGCTGGTCTCGAAGGCGGACGTGGTCGTCCACTTCGCCGCCGAGTCCCACAACGACAACTCGCTCAACGACCCGAGCCCGTTCATCAACACCAACCTGGTCGGCACGTTCACGCTGCTCGAGGCGGTCCGCAAGCACGGCGTCCGCTACCACCACATCTCCACCGATGAGGTGTACGGCGACCTGGAGCTGGACGATCCCGAGCGGTTCCACGAGACGACCCCGTACAACCCGAGTTCGCCGTACTCCTCGACGAAGGCAGGGTCCGACCTGCTCGTGCGCGCTTGGGTGCGTTCCTTCGGCGTGCAGGCGACCATCAGCAACTGCTCCAACAACTATGGCCCGCGCCAGCACGTGGAGAAGTTCATCCCGCGGCAGATCACCAACCTGATCGACGGCGTCCACCCCAAGCTCTACGGGGCGGGCCAGAACGTCCGCGACTGGATCCACGTCGACGACCACAACACCGCCGTCCTGCGCATCATCGAGGCCGGGCGCATCGGGGAGACCTACCTCATCGGTGCCGACGGCGAGATGAACAACAAGGCCGTGGTCGAGATGATCCTGCGCCTCATCGACCACCCGACCGACGCCTACGAGCACGTCAACGACCGCCCCGGCCACGACATGCGCTACGCGATCGACTCCACCAAGCTCCGCACCGAGCTGGGCTGGACGCCGCGGTACACGTCCTTCGAGGACGGCCTGGCCGCCACCATCGACTGGTACCGGGACAACGAGTCCTGGTGGCGTCCGATGAAGGAGGCCACCGAGGCCAAGTACGCGCGTACGGGCCAGTGATCGATGGCTGACCTCGCCGTCCACACCACCCCGATCCCGGGGCTGCTGGTCATCGACCTGCCCCTGCACGGGGACTCCCGCGGCTGGTTCAAGGAGAACTGGCAGCGGGAGAAGATGGTGGCCCTCGGCCTGCCCGACTTCGGCCCCGTCCAGAACAACATGTCCTACAACGCCGAGGCCGGCGTCACGCGCGGCCTGCACGCCGAGCCGTGGGACAAGCTGATCGGCCTTGCCCACGGACGCATCCTGGGCGCGTGGGTCGACCTGCGCCCCGGCGAGACGTTCGGCACGAGCTTCACCCTCGAGATGGGCACCGACAAGGCGGTCTTCGTTCCGCGCGGCGTCGCGAACGGCTACCAGGCGCTTGAGGCGGACACCACGTACTCGTACCTCGTCAACGAGCACTGGTCGGCCGGGGCCAAAGCGTCCTACACGTTCGTGAACCTCGCCGACGAGACCGTCGGCATCGACTGGCCCATCCCGCTGTCGGAGGCGATCATCTCCGACGCCGACGCGAACCATCCGCGCCTGGCCGACGTGGCACCGATGAAGCCGCGCACCACCGTCATCGTGGGAGCCGGGGGACAGCTCGGACTGGCCCTGCAGAAGGCCTTCCCCGACGCCGTGGCGCTCCGCCACGCCGACCTCGACATCACGGACGCCGAGGCCGTCCGTGCCCACTCGTGGCAGGGCGTGGGCACCATCATCAACGCCGCAGCTTGGACGGCCGTGGACGCGGCCGAGACCGAGGAGGGACGCCCCGGGGCGTGGGCGGTCAACGTCCGCGCCGTTGAGAACCTGGTTGAGGCGGCCCGGGCGAACCGGATCACGTTGCTCCACGTCTCCAGCGACTACGTCTTCGACGGAACCGTCGAGGAGCACGCCGAAGACGAGCCGTTCAGCCCGCTGGGCGTGTACGGCGTGACCAAGGCCGCCGGCGACGCGCTCGTCGCGACCCTGCCCGACCACTACATCGTCCGCACCAGCTGGGTGATCGGCGAGGGCAAGAACTTCGTCAAGACGATGGCCTCACTGGCCGAGCGCGGCATCAAGCCCTCCGTCGTCGACGACCAGTTCGGACGCCTGACGTTCACCTCCACGCTCGCCGAGGCCGTCGCCCACCTGCTGGCCACGCGCCCGGCGTCCGGCACCTACAACGTCACGAACGACGGCCCGGCGCGGTCCTGGTTCGAGATCGCCCGGCGCGTGTTCGAACTGTCCGGCGCGAGCGTCGACGACGTGTCACCGCAGAGCACCGCGGAGTTCGCGGCGGGCAAGGTTGTCTCCCCCCGCCCGCGCCACAGTGTCCTGTCCCTGGACAAGATCAAGGCGACAGGGTTCGCCCCGCGTGACGCGGACGAGGCGCTGGTCGACTACCTGGCCTGACCCACGGCGTCCGCCTTGCGGTTCACCCGGCGGCGGACGTCGGGCCGGGTCGACGGTCCGGTCGGCCACGGGCTGACCCAGGGGAGCGTCGACGCGACGTGCCGCACACCCTCCTCCAGACGGGTGAAGCGGCCGTCGAGGACCTTCTTGGCGAGCGCGCGGTCGGCGGCGTCGGTGTTGTGCCACAGTCCCGTGAACAGCGCCTCGGCCCGGACGCGCGCCTGACCACAGAACGCGTCGGCGAGTTCCACCCCCTCGGGGTACGTGTCGCGCTCGGCCTTGGCCCGCACGCAGGCGGCCGCCATGGCGTACAGCTCGGCGCCGATGTCGACGGCCCGGCCGAGGAACGCCTGCCGGTGTTCCAGTCGGCCCTGCCAGCGCGCCATGCCGGCGAAGATGTGCCGTGCCAGCCGGCGGGACGCCCGCTCCACCCACCGCAGGTGACCCGCGAGTTCGCCGTACTCGGAGAACGCACCGGGCTTGTCCCCCGCGCCGACGGCCAGGGTGGGCAACCATCCGGCGTAGAACCCGGCTGCGCGGGCCACGGCGCGCGCCTTGGCCTCCGTGCTGGACTCGGGATCGATGAGGTCGCCCGCGATGGTGAGGTGGGTGTCCACCGCCTCCCGGGCGATGAAGAGGTGCATGATCTCGCTCGATCCCTCGAAGATCCGCTCGATGCGCAGGTCGCGCAGGACCTGCTCGACCTCGGCCGGACGCTCGCCCCGCGCCTCCAGCGAGTCGGCCGTCTCGTAGCCGCGGCCTCCCCGGATCTGGACGACCTCGTCCGCGACCTTCCAGGCCAGCTCGGAGCCGTACAGCTTGGCCAGGGCGGCCTCGATGCGGATGTCGTTGCGGTCGTCGTCGGCCAGCAGGCAGGACAGGTCGAGCATCGACTCCAGGCCGTAGGTGGTCGCCGCGACGAACGCCAACTTCGTGGCGATCGCCTCGTGGTCGCCGATCCGGCGGCCCCACTGGACCCGCTCGGCCGACCAGCCGCGCGCCACGTTCAGGCACCACTTGGCCGCCCCGACGCACAGCGCCGGGAGCGACAGGCGTCCGACGTTCAGCGTGGCCAGGGCGATCTTGAGCCCGCGCCCGACGCCGAGGAGGACGTTCTCGGCGGGGACCTCGACGTTGTCGAACCGCACGACCGCGTTCTCCAGGCCCCGCAGGCCCATGAACGCGTTGCGGTTCTCGACGGTGATGCCCGGGGAATCCGCCTCGACGACGAATGCCGTGATGCCGCCCTTGTTCCCCTCGGAAGCGGGCACCCGTGCCATCACCACATACAGGCCGGACACCGTGGCGTTGGTCCCCCACAGCTTGACGCCGTTGAGGCGGTAGCCGCCGTCCGGCAGGGGCTCGGCGGTCGAGCCGAGTCGCGCCGGGTCGGAGCCCACGTCCGGTTCGGTCAGCAGGAACGCCGACACCTCGCCGGCCGCCACGCGCGGCAGGAACTTGGCCTGCTGCTCCGGGCTGCCGAACATGTGGACCGGCTGTGGCACGCCGATGGACTGGTGCGCGCTGAGCAGGGCCCCCACCGAGGGGTTGGCCGTGCCGAACAGCGCCAGCGCCTTGCTGTAGTAGTAGCTGGAGAGGCCCACGCCGCCGTACTCGGTGGGGACCTTCATGCCGAAGGCGCCCACCTCGGCCAACTCGGCGAACACCTCGTCGGGGATGCGCGCCTCGCGCTCGATGCGGCGCCCGTCGATGCCCTCGGCCACGGGACGGGCCCTCGCCAAGAATTCCTCGCCGCGGGCGCGTGCCTCCGGCGTGGGCGTCGGCCACGGGTCGATCAGGTCGAGCCGCAGGCGTCCGAGGAAGAGCTCCTTGCCGAAGCTGGGCTTGGTCCAGCTCTGCTCTCGGGCGGCCTCGGCCACCTTGCGCGAATCCCGCGCGGTGGGGCCGGTGGGACGGGTTGACTGAGTGGTGGTCATGGCGCCTCCTCGCGCGAAAACCGATGGCCCATGCTAACTCAGGCCGGGCTTTTTCCACAGGGGACCACCGCTCCCCTTTCAAACCACCGGCTCTCACGCCCCCGGCGGGTCAGGACGCCACCGCCCCGGTCAGGGCGTCGAACAGGCGCGCCACGCCGGGGGGACCGGGCACCACCACGTCGGCCAGGCCGACGAGGGCGTCCTGCTCCCGCGACCCCGAGCACACCAACAGGCCATGGACCTCCCCGCGCTCCCGGAGGTCCCGCACTGCCTCGAAGGCCGGCACGTCCCCGAGGTCGTCGCCGGCGTACAGCACCGTACGGGCGCGCGTCTGCCCGACCAGCTCGCGCACGGCGTCCCCCTTGTCACGCCCCGGCATCCGCATCTCGAGGACGAACCGGCCCGGTTCCAGCTGGAGCCCATGGCGTCCGGCCATCTCGGTCAGTGGCGCGCGGAGCCGCGCGAGGGCGTCCGCGGGGTGGGGCAGCTCGCGGGTGTGGACGCCGATCGACAGCCGCTTGTCCTCAACCCGGGCGCCGGTCAGGCCGAGGCCCTCCAGCAGGGCCGGCAGTTCGGCGGCCGCGTCCGCCACGCCCTGGGACCCGCGCGGCTCCGTGTACTCCCCCGTCGCCGCATCCCAGCGCTCGAACCCGTAGAGGCCCAGCACCGACAGCGTTTCCAGACCGGGACGCCCGTCCAGCCGACCCAGCCGGACGGCGGTCCGCGCGGGGCGTCCGGTCACCACCGCCACCTTGCCCACGCGCGCACCGAGGCGACCCAGGGCGTCCAGCACGTCGTCGGACGCCCACGCCGCGTCGGGGTCGTCGACGATGGGCGCCAGCACGCCGTCGAAGTCCGTGCAGACGAGGGCGGATCCGGGGTCCGCGACCAGGGCGGACCAGGCCGCACGGCCGGTGGTGGTGGGCATGCGCACGACGCCTCCCCTCGTCATGACAGAGGCTACGGGTTACGGTGGGGCACCGGGAGGAGGGGTCCATGGACGGAAATCCCCCCACCGCGGCCGGCTCGCCCAGGGCGTCCTTCGTGGTCGTCGCGAACCGCCTCGCGGTGGAGCGCACCAGTGACAGGGACGGACAGGCGACGTGGCGGACGTCGCCCGGCGGACTCGTCACGGCCATGACCTCGCTCATGCGCACCCACCGGGGCGCCTGGGTCGGCTGGCACGGGGTCGCGGACGACGAGGTGCCGCCATGGCGGCACGACGGCATCGACATGATCGGGGTGCCCCTGACGGCGGACGACGTCACCGACTACTACGAGGGCATGGCCAACGCGACGCTGTGGCCGCTGTACCACGACGCGGTCGCCACGCCCGAGTACCACCGGGAGTGGTGGAACGCCTACGTCCGCGTGAACCGGCGCTTCGCCGAGGCCGTGGCCGCGGCGTCCGAACCGGAGGCGACGGTGTGGGTGCAGGACTACCACCTGCAACTGGTTCCCCAGCTGTTGCGGGAGCTGCGGCCCGACCTGGCCATCGGGTTCTTCCTGCACATCCCGTTCCCACCGCCCGAGCTCTTCGACCAGTTGCCGTGGCGCGAGGAGATCCTGCTCGGTCTGACCGGCGCGGACGTGGTGGGTTTCCAGGTGCCGGGCGCGGCACGGAACTTCCTGCACCTGGTGCGGAAGCGCCTGGGGTGGACGGTGGGACCCGACACCTTCCAACGGCCCGACGGCACCCGCGGCCGCGCGGGCGCCTACCCCATCTCCATCGATGCGCAGGGCTTCGAGGCGCTCGCCAACCGCCCCGACGTGGTGGCCCGGTCGCACGAGATCCGCGCCGACCTGAACGCTCGCACGGTGTACCTGGGCGTGGACCGGCTGGACTACAGCAAGGGCCTGCGGCAGCGGGTCCGAGCCTTCGGTGAGTTGTTCGCCGAGGGCCGACTCCATGCGGGCGACTCGGTCTTCGTCCAGGTCGCGTCGCCGTCGCGGGAACGGGTCCGGGAGTACCGCCGGCTGCGCGATGACCTCGAGTTGCTCGTGGGCCGCATCAATGGATCGAACGGCCGCTTCGGACGTGCCCCGATCACCTACCTGCACCACTCCTTCGTGCGCGAGGAGATGGCGGCGCTGTACCGGGCGGCGGACGTGTTGGTGGTCACGCCACTGCGCGACGGCATGAACCTCGTGGCGAAGGAGTTCGTCGCGTGCCGCAGCAGCGCCGACGGGGCCCTCGTGCTGAGCGAGTTCGCGGGGGCGGCACGGGAACTGCGCCAGGCCTGGCTGGTGAACCCCCACGACATCGACGCGCTCAAGGAGGGCATCATGGCCGCGACCAACGCGCCCGACCGCGAGAAGCGCCGCCGCATGACGGCCCTGCGCCGCCAGGTGTTCGGCCACGACGTCGACCGATGGGCGGACACGTTCTTGGCTGACCTGCACGCCGCCCGGTCCTAGGCTGAGGGTGTGTTCCCCGAACTCGACGCCCTGAACCAACGCATCATCGGAAGCCTGCTCGAGAAGCAGGCCACCGTGCCGGCGTCCTACCCCCTCAGCGCGAACGCGCTGAAGTCCGCCTGCAACCAGACGTCCAACCGGGAGCCGGTGACCGACTTCGACGACGCGACGTTGTTGTCGGCGCTCAAGAGCCTCAAGGAGCGCGGCCTCGTCCGGTTCGTGTGGGCCGGCAAGGGGTCACGCGTGGTGAAGTACCACCACCTGGTCGATGAACTGCTGGACCTGACGGACCCCGAGCGGGCCCTGCTGACCGTGCTGCTGCTGCGCGGCGCCCAGTCGGCGGGCGAACTGCGGACGCGGACCGAACGACTGCACCCCTTCGCCGACAAGGAGGCGGTGACCGAGACCCTCACGGCGATGGCGGGGCGACCCGAACCCCTCGTCCGCGAGGTCGGCACGCGGCGGGGTCAGCAGGAGACCCGGTGGGTCCACACGTTGGGTCCGGCCGCGGAAGCCGCGGTGGCCGGGCCCACGGCGTCCGGCCCGGATCGGGAGGCCGTGCTGGCCGATGGGTCCTCCGTCCGGGATGCGCGGGTGGTCGCCGCGTGGGACGCGGTGTCGGCCGACTGGTCGGACGCCCATGCCGATGACCTCACCGACCAGCCGTTGGAGGTGTGGCTGCTCGAGCGCGTGGCGGACGCCGCCGGCGAGGCCCCCATCCTCGACCTGGGGTGCGGCCCCGGCCATGTCGCGGCCTTCCTTGCCGACCTCGGTGCCACGGTCAGCGGGCTGGACTCCTCACCGGCGATGGTGGCCCTGGCGCAGGAGACCTACCCCGACCTGGACTTCGCGGTGGGCGACCTGCGCTCCCTGCTCCGTCCGCGGACGGCGCCCGCCTGGGGAGCGGTGCTGGCACTGCAGTCCCTGCTCCACCTCGCCCCGTCAGAGTTGGGCCCGGCGATCGCTGAGATGGCGCGCGTGCTGCGTCCCGGCGGGCACCTCCTGGTGACGCTGATGGTGGGCGACCGCGTCCGCCCCTACACCGAGTTCCTCGGCCACCCGGTCGACGTGGCGGTCGTCGAGCACGACCAGGCCGACGTCCTCGCCGCGGTGGAGTCCGCAGGGTTGGTGGACGTGGAGTGGTACCGCCGCGCCCCTCGGCCGCACGAGGGCTCCGCCGAACAACTCGCCGTGCTGGCCCGGAAGCCCTGACCTCCGCTCCGCCCTCGCCCCCCTCCCCCCGTGATGCGTTTCCGGGTGGCAGGACCCCCAGAATTCTGGGGGTCCTGCCACCCGGAAATGCCTCACTGGGGGTGGGTCAGAAGAAGGGTGTCGTGGTCAGGCGTTCATCTCCCACACCGTGGTGGTGCCGGACAGCTCATTGCCGACGACCAGCAGCGGTGTGTGGGTCGGGCTGTCGGACGCCGGGACGAACAGCAGGCCCTCGGGGGCGAAGTCGCCCTCGTTCTTGAAGAGTCCGAGCTCGATCGGCGCGGTCGGGTCGGTCACGTCGAAGACCGCGATGGCCGCGAAGCGCTCGAGGCCGACGAACGCGTAGGTGCGTCCGCCGACCTTGCCGACGGTGACGCCCTCGGGCTCGGGGCCCTTGTTGTCGGAGCGGTCGTCGAACGACATCGCGCCGTCGTCCTGGCCCTCGCCGTTGAACGCCTCGGGGGCGAACGCGGCCGTCATGCGCTCCAGGGCGTCGCCGGAATCCCAGACCAGCGCGCCGGCGGCGTCGCGGATGGTGATCGAGCGGGCGCCGTAGCTCCAAAGCTCGGCGTACTCCCCCGCGGCATTCCTGGGCGAGTCGACGACCACATTGAGTCGCCCGATGGCGCTGCTGCCCTGCAGGCCCGCCGCGTTCGAGAAGACCGTCGTGTCCAAGGTGACGTCCTTGATGCGGACCTCGTCCTCCCAGCCGTCGTACTCGCGCGCGTCGCCCTCGTTGGCGGTCACCGTGTAGGTCTTGCCCTCGGCGTCGAAGGCGGCGATCGCATCGGGCATGAACAAACCCTTGACCGGCCAGGTGGCGATGTTGATCTTCTTGTCCCTGTCGGACGCGTCCAGGCCGTTGCCCGGCAGCGAGTGGTCCTTGAGGCCGAGCGGGACGATGTCGGTCACGGTCGCGGACCTGATGTCCACGATCGCAAGGGCGTTGTTCTCCTGCAGGGTCACCCAGGCCGTGTGCCCGGACTTGTCGACAGCGATGTACTCGGGCTCGAGGTCCTGCGCCGCGGTGGAGCCGGGGCCGGAGATGCGGACGCCCTCGGCGCGCAGCGCTTCGGCGTCGAATGCCTCGAAGCCGGCGGTCGAGACGGTGGCCTTCTGGACCGAGCGGGTGATGTCGATGATGGACACCGAGCCGACTGGGTCGACCTGGCCGGCCTCGTAGCCCTCGGGCTCGCCCTCGTTGGCGACGAGGACCTTCTTGCCGTTCGGGGTGAAGGTCACCATGTCGGGCAGCGCGCCCACGGTGACGGTGTTCAGCCTCGCGAGGCTGCGAGCGTCGAAGAAGGACACCGTGCCGTCGGCCTGCTTGTCGTCGGCCTGCTCGGCGACGGCGACGACGCCGTGGCTGACGGCGACCGAATTGGCGCCCGGGGTGGCGAGCTCGCCGATCTTTGTCGGCTCGGCCGGGTTCGAGGCGTCGACCACGTCGATCGTGCCCGCCATGGCGTTGACGACGAACAGGCGCTGCGACTGCTTGTCAAAGGCGACGATCTCGGAGGCGCCCTCGTCCCAAGCGCCGGTGGCGTAGGTGCCCATGGGGGTCATGGAGAAGGCCGGGTCAGTGGAGGCCGCGGGGGCGGCGACGGCCGCAACCGGGACGAGGGCGCAAGCGCCGGCGACGAGACCGGCCAGCGCGATGCGGCGGGTCGAGGATGCGAAGGCAGACATGGACTGGATACTTCCCACCCCACGTGAACGGAAGGTGACGGTCGACCTGTCTGCGTGGGCGTCAGCGCAGGTTGGGACGCACGTGCAGGCCGACCTCGGGGTCGACGATCGTCTCCTGCGCCGCGACGAGGCCATCAACATCCAGGCGCGCGTCGAGCGGGGTGTTCCGCTTGACCAGCGCCAGCCCGATCGGGCCCAGCTCGTGGTGGATGGCCGACGTGCCCATCCGTCCGACCACCTTGCCGTCCAGCAGCACGTCCGCGCCCACCTCCGGCAGGCGCTCGTCCGAGCCGTCGAAGTGCAGGAGCGTCAGGCGGCGCGGCGGACGCCCGAGCGTGTGCACGCGCGCTACGGTCTCCTGCCCGCGGTAGCAGCCCTTCTGCAGGTGGACGCCGACGCCGAGGGCGAGCCCGTCGGGCATGGCCACCTCGTTGGGAATGGTCTTCTCGTCGGTGTCGAGGAAGATGCGGGGCTGCCCGGACGCGATGCGCAGGGCCTCGGACGCCCAGGTGCCGGCCCGCTCCTCGCCGAGGACTTCGTCCAGCGCGTCGCGGGGCACGATGCGCGGGCCGCCGGCGAGGACGAAGGCGTGGGAGTCGCTCACGTCCGCGAGCTCGACCCGGGAGGCGAACACCATGCGGCGCAACCAGGCGAGCAGCGCGTCGAGGTGCCCCGGCTCCGTGGTCGCCCAGAACGCCTCGCCGTCGTCGGCGCCGGCCAGCACGTGCTCGATGTGGCCGTTCGGGTCCAGGACGAACGCGGTGGTCCAGACGCCGGGCGCGATCCCCTCGAAGGCTTGGGAGGTGATGGCGTGCAACCAGGTCAACCGGTCCGGCCCCGTGATCCGGAACACCGGACGATGGGACAGGTCGACCGTCGCCTCCCCCGCCGCCAGGCGGCGCTGCTCGCGCAGCGGCTCACCGTGGTGCCACGGGACGCCGGCGTCGAGGCCCGTCTCGTTGAGGACCGCACGGCCCATGTCAGGACCCCACGCGGTTGAGGGTGGCCCACATGAAGGGGCGCAGCTGGACCTCTGACGTGGCCCGGTCGAAGCTGTACATGAGCTGGCCGTTCACGTTGCCGTAGAGGCGGCGTCCGGCCGTGTACTCCACGGGCGCGTGTGGCGAGCGCACGACGGCGTCCGTGGTGAGGTCGACGCGTCCCGGCTGGAGCTTGCCGAACCAGATCTCCGAGTAGCCCTCGGGGCTGCACATGACGACGTCGGTCTCCGCCTTCGCGTTGGCCCGCCAGAAGCCGGTCTCGAGGGTGAGGGGGCGCTCCGGACGCCCCCGGTCGTCCAACAGGAACATCTGCGCGAGGTAGTGCAGGTAGTCGCCGCCGTTCTCGACGAAGTCGATCTGCACGCCGAACTCGACCTTGCCCTCCCCCGGCCACTCGCGGAAGCCGGTGCCCTCCCAGCGGCCGCGCAGCCAGGCCAGCCCGGCGAGGGCGGGATTGAGGTCGGACGGGATCTCGAACACGTGCTTCTCCTTCATGGCGTCTTCCTCCCCAACGTTGTCGCGCCGCTGTTGATTCCGCAAGCCGTGAGGTGTGCGATCATCCCCGGGGAAGCTAGGGTGGACGCGATGATCACCCGACGAACTCTCCTGTCCGGTGCCACCGCGGGCGCCCTCCTCATGGTTGCGGGCTGCACCGCCGACCAGCCCTCGACCGGTCTGCTTCCCCCCGACCAGACCGAGACCCGGCGCGTCGACCCCCGCGCCACCACGGTCCTCACCAGGATCCCGCCCGCTGACCTGGTCGTGCCCCCCGGTCCCGAGGGCGCTCTCGTGGCGTCCCGCGCGCTGCTGGCGGCCGCCACCGTGGTCGTGGTCGTCGGCCAGACGGACGCCGGCGATCCGTCCGCCTCGCCCCAGCCGACGTCCTCGCCGGGCCCGACGCCCACGACGGGCCCGACGCCCACGACGACCGCCCAACCGACTCCCCAGCCGGACGCCTCCCCCCACGTGACCGCGGCACGCCTGGCCCGCGAACTGGGCGTCCCGGCGTTCGCAGACACACCCGAGCTCGCGGCCGAGCTCGACCGTCTGCAGACGCGCACGGTGATCGCGTACGGCACGCCCCAGCACATCGGTGACCGCGAGCTCGTCGCCGCGCCCGCCAGCGCCGCCGAGGTCGACCTGCCCGGCCTCCCGGCCAAGGCCGAGGCCCCCGGCGTCCTCGCCCTCGTCGTCGGTGAGCTGGACCCGCTGACCGACGCCGTCCTCGGCGCCGCCCAACTCCCGCCCGCCTCGCCGCTCCCCGGACCCCACCCGGGCGCCACGGGTGAGTCCACCGCCCGGGTGCGCGATCACGAGGGTCCCGTCCTGGCCGTGGGCGAGGGATTCGGCACCGAGGAGCAGTTCATCCGGCAGGTCGAGGTGACCCGGACGGCCACCGAATTGCCCGGTGGCGGAGTCGCCCCCTTCCCGGGCCGGCACATGATCGCCCTGTACGGCCACCCGGAGACGGCGGCGCTGGGCATGATGGGTGAGCAGCCCCCCGCGGCGGCGGTCACCCGCCTCAACACGCTGGTGGAGGAGTACCGCCAGCTGATGCCCGACCGGACCGTGATCGGGGCGTTCGAGATCATCACCACTGTGGCCTCGGGCTCCGCGGGCGATGACGGCGACTACAGCTACGAGACCCCGATCGACCTGATCCTCCCCTGGGTCGAGGCGGCCGAGGAGAACGACATCTACGTCGTGCTCGACCTGCAGCCCGGCCGCACCCCGTTCCTCGAGCAGGCCAAGCGGTACGAGGACCTGCTCAAGCGCCCCTGGGTCGGGCTGGCGCTCGACCCGGAGTGGCGGTTGAAGCCGGACCAGAAGCACCTGCGGCAGATCGGGCAGGTGGGAGTCGACGAGGTCAACGAGGTCGGCACCTGGCTGGCTGACCTCGTGGCCCGGCACAAGCTGCCGCCGAAGGTGTTGACGCTCCACCAGTTCCAGACCCGCATGATCGTGGACCGCGCGCGCCTCGACACCTCCCGCCCCGAGATCCAGTACCTCGTGCACGTGGACGGCCAGGGCGGACAGGCGGCCAAACAGGACACCTGGGGGGTCATCAAGCGCAACCTCCCCGCCCACACCCACCTGGGCTGGAAGAACTTCGAGGACGAGGACGTCCCGATGCTCACCCCGAAGCAGACGGTCGACCAGGTGCACCCGACCCCGCAGTTCATCTCCTACCAGTGAGGGCGGCAGCACGATGAGGGTGGTCCTCCAGCGGGTGAGCCGCGCGTCGGTCACGGTGGACGGTGAGGTGGTCGGCTCCATCGACGGCCCCGGCCTGTGCCTGCTCGTGGGCACGACCCACAGCGACACCCGGGCCGACGTGGACCGCCTGGCCGACAAGGTGTGGGGGCTCCGCGTCATGCGGGAGGAACGCTCGGCCTCCGACCTGGACGCGCCCATCCTGGTGGTGAGCCAGTTCACGCTCTACGCCGACGTGCGGAAGGGACGGCGGCCCTCCTGGAGCGACGCGGCCCCCGGGCCGGTCTCCGAACCGCTCGTCCAAGCGTTCGTCGAGGCCCTCCGCGAGCGTGGGGCCCGCGTGGAGACCGGACGGTTCGGCGCCGACATGGCGGTCGACCTCGTCAACGACGGCCCCGTGACCCTGCTGCTCGACAGCGCCACCTGGGCGCGCTGACGGACGGCGGGGCCGTCGGTCGTAGACTGGTCGACGATCGATTTCCGGTCGAAAGGGGTGGGAATGGTCGACGTGCTGGCTGTCAGCCCCCGTGCCCGCCGGGGCCCGGGAGAGCCCGCCTTCGGCGTCCTCTCCGTGCTGCCCCACTCCGTCCGCGAGTTGCTCCCGGACGCCACCGTCGCCACCGAGGCCGCCAACGCTGACGTCGTCGTCCTGGACGGCCGCACCGATCTCGCCCTCGCCCTGCAGATGTGCCGCCTGCTCGCGGCCGCGGGCAGCGAGACGCCCATCCTGCTGGTGCTGCGGGAGGGTGGGTTCGCGGCGGTCAACCCCGAGTGGGGCGTCACCGACATCGTGCTGGACGGGGCGGGTCCCGCCGAGGTCGACGCCCGGATCCGCCTCGCCGCGGGCCGCGACAACGGCTCCTCGGGGATCCTGTCCGCGGGTGGACTGGTGATCAACGAGACCGCGTACTCGGCGACACTGGACGGCCGGCCGCTGGACCTCACCTACACGGAGTTCGAGTTGCTCAAGTACCTGGCGGGCCAGCCGGGCCGCGTGTTCACCCGCGAGACCCTCCTCTCGGACGTGTGGGGCTACGACTACTACGGCGGTACCCGCACGGTGGACGTCCACGTCCGACGCCTGCGCGCCAAGCTGGGTGCCGAGCACGAGTCGCTCATCGGTACCGTCCGCAATGTCGGCTACCGCTTCAGCCCGGAGGGCCGGGCGTGACATGCTCCGCCTAGTGTCCGGCGCATGACTTGTCCGACCGCGGTCGTACCATCGACGAAGCGATGAACACCTTGCCCGACTGGGTCGCCTCGTTCGGCGACAGTGACCTCGAGCGCCGCTTCGGCGCCGAGACCCTGGCGCGCGGGCAGGCGTACGCCGACGACGGACGCGTGCGAGGTGTCCGCACGGCGGGCGACCTCATCATGGCGACGGTGCTGGGCAGTGGCCGGCAGACCTACCAGTGCTCGGCCATCGCGACGGCTGGGCCCACCTCACTCGTGTCCACGTGCACGTGTCCGGTCCGGCGCGACTGCAAGCACGGCGCCGCCCTCATCCTGACCGCGCGGCGCAAGGTCGCCGGTCGCCGCACCGCGCCCTGGCAGCTCGCACTGACCCCCTTGGTCCCCCGTCCGAACGCCGCATCGGGTACGACGCAACTCGCACTCCAGCTGAACGCGGCCGGGCGCGAGTACACGCTCCGGCCCCTGCGGCCCGGGAACCGCGGAAGCTGGGTCAAGACGGGCGCGACGTGGGACGACGTGCGCAACGCGTCCGCGGTGTTCGACCCCCAGCAGCGAGAGGTGCTGGTGGCCCTGCTCGACTCGAGGCGACGCAGCGACCTCGCCTACGGGCACCGTGCCGACGCGCTCCCCCTCTGGGAGCTGCGGCACGACGTGTGGGAGCTGCTGGCCCGCGCGCGGGAGGTCGGTGTCCCCCTGCTGGCCGGGGAGGATGCGTCGCACCGGCCGCTGCCCGAGCCCGAGCTCCTGGACGATCCGTTGGTTCCCGTGCTGCACCTGCACCGGACGGACGGCGTCGTGCTGGCGCCGGTCGTCACGTTCGAGGGCCAGGAACGATCACTGCCCTGGCAGTCCCTCATCGGACGCCCGGCCCACGGCGCCGTGTTCACCCACGAGGGCCGCCTGCTGCTCGGCCGCCTCGCCCGTCCGCTCGACTCCGCCGAGCACCACCTGTTCACCCAGCCCGGTCCCCTCCGCATCCCGGAGGAGGACCTGTCGTTGTTCGGCGCCGGCTTCCTCCCGGCGCTGCGACGACGCATCACGGTGGAGGTGGACGACGACGTCGCGATCCCCGAGGCGGAGCCGCCCCGACTGGTCTGCGGCGTCGAGTTCGGCGAGGCCAGTGCGACCGTCCGGTGGTCGTTCCTCTATCGGGTCGGTTCCGCGACCCACCGGCTGGGGCTCGCACCCACGGCGTCCGACCCCCCGGTGCGCGACTTGGAGGCCGAGGCGGCCCTGGCGGCCCGCGTGCCGGACGGTCCCTGGCGCGTGGTGGGCCCCCGCGGCGAGCCGGCCCTGCGGCCCACCTTCCTGACCGGACGCCCCCTGTTCTCCTTCACCGCGCGCACGCTTCCCGCCCTGGGGGAGCTCGACGGTGTCGACGTCGAGCTCGGGTCGGCTCCCCCCACGTACCGGGAGGCCGAGTCCGCCCCCGTGGTGACGTTGACGGTCAGCGAACCGCCCGCGGGTGACTGGTTCAACCTCAACGTCGAGGTGACGGTCGACGGGGAGGCCGTCCCGTTCGCCGACCTGTTCGCCGCCCTGTCCCGGGGGGAGGACCACCTGCTGCTGGCGTCCGGCACGTGGTTCGACCTCGACCGGCCCGAACTGGAGCAACTCCGGTCCCTGATCGCCGAGGCGAGCCTGCTCGTCGACCACGACGACGACACCTTCCGGCTCCGACCGGAGCACGCCGGCCTGTGGGCCGACCTCGTCGAACTGGGGGTGGTCGCGGAGCAGTCGGCGGCGTGGGCCGAGTCCGTCGGCGCCCTGATCGACCTCGAGTCGCTGCCCGAGGCGGCCGTCCCCCGCGGGCTGGCCGCAGACCTGCGGCCGTACCAGCACACGGGCTTCTCGTGGCTGGCATTCCTGTGGCGCACCCGACTGGGTGGGATCCTGGCCGACGAGATGGGCCTGGGCAAGACGCTGCAGGCGCTGGCGCTGGCCCAAGCCGCGCACGAAGCGGGGGACCTGGCCAGCCCCATGCTCGTCGTCGCCCCCACCTCGGTGCTGGGCACCTGGGTCGCCGAGGCCGCCCGGTTCGCGCCGGGACTCACGGTGGTGCCGATCACCGAGACCCACAAGCGGCGGGGGGCACCCCTCGCCGACGCGGTCTCCGGCGCGCACGTGGTGGTCACGTCCTACACGCTGCTGCGGCTGGAGGCCGAGGCGTACGCCGATCTCGACTGGGCGGCCGTGCTGCTGGACGAGGCGCAGTTCGTGAAGAACCACCGCTCACAGGCGTACCACGCAGTCCGCAGGTTGCGCTCACGGGTGAAGATCGCCCTCACGGGCACGCCGCTCGAGAACAACCTCATGGACCTGTGGTCGCTGCTCTCGATCACCGCGCCGGGCCTGTTCCCGCACCCCAAGGCGTTCGCCGAGGCCTACCGCAAGCCGATCGAGTCGGGTGACGGGGAGGCGCTCGCGCGGCTCCACCGCCGCATCCGTCCCCTGGTCCTGCGCCGCACCAAGGCGGCCGTCGCCACCGAACTGCCCACCAAGCAGGAGCAGGTGGTCCCCGTCGAGCTGTCCCCGGCGCACCGGCGACTGTACGACCGGCACCTCCAGCGCGAGCGGCAGAAGGTGCTCGGCCTCGTCGGCGACCTCGGTCGCAACCGGGTCACGATCCTCCGGTCGCTCACCCTTCTGCGCCAGCTCAGCCTCTCCCCCGCCCTGATCGAGGGTGACTACCCGGCCCAGTCGGCCAAGATCGACACGTTGGTGGAACTCCTCGGTGAGGTCATCGCCGAGGGGCACCGGGCGCTCGTGTTCAGCCAGTTCACCGGGTTCCTCGCCCTCGTCCGTGCCCGGCTCGACGCCGAGGGCATCGCGCACTCCTACCTGGATGGCCGCACCCGCGACCGGGCGGCGCGCATCACCGACTTCCGGGGGGGCGACGACCCGGTGTTCCTCATCTCGTTGAAGGCCGGCGGCTTCGGGCTGACCCTCACCGAGGCCGACTACGTGTTCATCCTCGACCCGTGGTGGAATCCCGCCGCCGAGGCCCAGGCCGTCGACCGCACCCACCGCATCGGGCAGGACAAGCCCGTCAACGTGTACCGGCTGGTCGCCGCCGACACCATCGAGGAGAAGGTGGTCGCGCTGGCCGAGTCCAAGCGACACCTGTTCGACGAGGTCGTCGGGGCGGCGTCCGACGTGGCCGCACCCCTGTCGGCCGAGGACATCCGGGGTCTCCTGGAGGCGTGAGCACCGGGTCCCGGGTCTGGGCCCGGAGTCGGTGTGCCGACGACTATCGTGGCCGCGTGGACCAGTTGACCTCGCTCACCAGCGCCCAGCGGGACGCCGTCGCCGACCTCGCCTCCGCGGCCCGTGCGGTCGACGGGGTGGCCCCCCTCAACGAGGAGGCCGTCCTCCAGCTCGACCGGACCGAGGCGCTGCACTGGCTCGCGATTCGCGACGACGTCGTGGTCGGGTACGCCCAGTGGCAGCTGGCCAACGCCACGGGTCAGCTCGTCGTGCACCCCGGGCACCGCCGCCGGGGCCACGGGAGCTCGCTGTACGCCGCGCTGGCCGGCGACGTCGCCGAGCCCGCCGTGTGGGCGTTCGGTGACAGCCACGCCGCCCAACGCTTCGCCGCCGCCATGGGCCTGCTCCCCGCCCGCGGCCTCCACATCATGGAGCGCGCGTTGGACGCCGGACCCGCGCGTCCGGCACCCGACGGCACCACCCTGCGCGCCTACACCGACGCCGACGCGGACGCCTTCCTGGCCGTCAACGCGGCCGCCTTCGCGAACCACCCGGAACAGGGGCACTTCTCGGGAGCCGACCTCGCCAACCGCCAGGCGGAGAGCTGGTGGGACCCCGCCGGCCTGATCCTGGCCGAGGACGCCGAGGGGGTCGTCGGATTCCACTGGACCAAGCGCCACGACGCCGACACCGGTGAGGTCTACGTCCTCGGCGTCCACCCGCGCGGTGCCGGGCGCGGGCTGGGCGGTGTCCTGCTGGACGCCGGGTTGGCGCACCTCGCGGCGGGCGGCGCGCGCCGGGTCATCCTCTACGTGGACGCCGGGAACATCCCGGCCGTCGGCCTCTACGAGCGCAGTGGTTTCCGGGTCGTCCACACCGATACGCTCTACCGTCCGGCTCCCTCGAGCTGAGACCCGCCGCATGCAGGAAGGCTGGTGACGCGATGCCCGAGCGGTTCGCAGATCCGACGCTCCCCGGTGGGCGCTTCCACGACCGTGAACTGTCGTGGCTCGACTTCAACAATCGCGTGCTGGACCTGGCGAAGGACTCCCGACGCGTGCCGCTGCTCGAGCGCGCCCGCTTCCTGGCGATCTTCAGCTCCAACCTGGACGAGTACTTCATGGTGCGCGTCGCCGGGCTGAAACGGCGCATCGCCGCCGGGCTCGCGCTCCCGGGTGCGTCGGGCATCCTGCCCCGTGACGTGCACGACCTGATCCTCGCCCGCGTCCGGGAGATGACCGACGAGCAGGCTCGGGTGTTCTGTGAGGACGTGCGGCCCGCCCTGGCGGCCGAGGGCATCCGGATCGTGGAGTGGGACGCCCTCGCTGTCGCCGAGCAGGAGCGCATGGCGCGCCTGTTCGAGGAGCGCATCTACCCGATCCTGACCCCGCTCGCGGTCGACCCGTCCCACCCGTTCCCCTACATCTCGGGGCTGTCGGTGAACATCGCCGTCCTCGTGCGGAACCCCACCACGGGCAACCGGCAGTTCGCCCGCATCAAGGTCCCCACGATCCTGCCGCGTTTCGCCCCCCTCGGGGACGGGCGGTACCTGCCCATCGAGGACATCATCGGCCACCGGCTGCAGACGCTCTTCCCCGGCACCGAGCTCCTCGCCTGGACGACCTTCCGGGTCACCCGCAACCAGGACCTGGAGGTGGAGGAGGACGACGCCGAGAACATCCTCCACGCACTGGAGAAGGAACTGCTCCGCCGCAAGGTCGGACGCCCACCCGTCCGGCTCGAGGTGGAGCGTGGCATCCCCACCGAACTGCTGGACGTGCTCCTGGAGGAGCTCGACATCTCCGAAGCCGAGGTCTTCCACCTCCCCGCCCCGCTCGACCTCACGAGCCTCACGCAGATCGCGGCGAGCTCGGATCGGGAGGACCTGTGCTTCGGCGCATTCCTGCCGCAGACCCACCCCGACCTCGCCGAGGTGGAGACGGCCAAGCCCGCCGACCTGTTCGGCGCACTGCGGGAGCGCGACGTCCTCGTTCACCACCCCTACGACAGCTTCGCCACGTCCGTGCAACGCTTCATCGAGCAGGCCGCCGCGGACCCGGCGGTCCTGGCGATCAAGCAGACGCTCTACCGCACCTCCGGCGACTCGCCCATCGTGGACGCCCTGGTCGAGGCGGCCGAGGCCGGCAAGCAGGTGCTCGTCATCGTCGAGATCATGGCCCGCTTCGACGAACACGCGAACATCCGGTGGGCCCGCAAGCTGGAACGTGCCGGCTGCCACGTGGTGTACGGCCTCGTGGGCCTCAAGACGCACGCCAAGTTGTGCCTGGTGGTGCGGGACGAACCCGAGGGCCTGAGGCGCTACGTCCACATCGGCACGGGCAACTACAACCCGTCCACGGCCCGGGCCTACGAGGACATGGGCCTGCTCACGTCGGACCCGACCATCACCGAGGACGTGGGCCGCGTCTTCAACCACCTGTCCGGCGTGACCCGGGACATGGAGTACCGCAGCCTCCTCGTCGCACCCCGGGGCGTCCGCTCCGGACTGATCGCCGCGATCGAAGGCGAGATCGAGAACGCCAGGGCCGGGCGTCCCGCCGGGGTGCGCCTGAAGGTGAATGCGATCGTCGACGAGAAGGTCGTCGACGCGCTCTACCGCGCCTCCGCCGAAGGCGTGCCCGTCGACCTGTGGGTGCGCGGGATGTGCGTCGTCCGCCCGGGCGTGCCCGGTCTGAGCGAGAACATCCGCGTGCGCTCGATCCTGGGTCGCTTCCTGGAGCACAGCCGCCTCTACTGGTTCGCCCATGGCGGGGAGCCGCGGGTCGGCCTCGGCAGCGCCGACCTGATGCACCGCAACCTCGATCGCCGGGTGGAGGTCATCACCCCGATCCCGCACCCTCGGCACGTCAAGGCCATCGGCGCGTTGTTCGAGCTCGCCTTCGACGCTGGGACCGCGGCGTGGCACCTGCAGGACTCCACGTGGACGATGCGGACGAGCGCCCCGGACGGGACGCCGCTCCTCGACCTCCAGGAGCACCTCATCACCACCTTGTCCACCAAGCGCGAGGAGGGGCGATGAAGGGCAGCGGGAAGATCATCACCGCGGCCGGGACCGTCACGATCCGGGAGCGCGAGGGCAAGGAGCCGCACGTGCTGCTGGTGCACCGGCCCGCCTACGACGACTGGACGCTGCCCAAAGGCCACCTGGAGCCGGACGAGTACGAGGCGGTGGCCGCCGGGCGGGAGACCTGGGAGGAGACAGCCGTCAAGGTCGCCCTGCACCTGCCCCTGGGCGTCATCCGGTACCCCGTCGGGGGCGGCACCAAGGTCGTGCACTACTGGCGCGCCGAACCGCTGGAGGGACAGAGGCGCAAGGCGGACCGGGAGGTCGACATGGTCGCATGGCTGACCCCGACCAGCGCGCTGGCCCGCATGACGTACGACGACGAGAAGGGGCTCCTCAAGCAGGCCCTCGGGTTGCCCCACACGACGCCGTTCCTGGTCGTGCGCCACGCGAAGGCGATGGACCGCAAGAACTGGTCGAAGCGCGACATGTATCGCCCGATCACCTCGCGGGGACGGAGGCAGAGCCGCCGTCTTGTGCCGCTCCTGGAGGCGTTCGGCGTCCGCTCCCTCGCGTCCAGCACCTCCACCCGGTGCGTCCAGACCTTGAGCCCCTACGCGAGGGCCAAGGGATTGGACGTGAACGGGTGGACGACCCTGTCCGAGGAGTACGGGCAGGACAACCCGAACTCCGTGCAGGAGCTCATGCAGCGACTGGCACGCGGCGCCGTCGAGTCCGGCACACCGACGGCCGTCTGCGGGCACCGGCCGGTCCTGCCCATCATGCTCGAGGCCCTCGGGCTCCCCGATCGCCCGATGCAGACCGCTTCGGCGATCATCCTGCACCTGGACAACCAGGCCCGCACCGTCGCGACGGAGTTCCACCGTCCCCGTGGTTGACGGGTTGCCGCGGAGTTGCCGCCGGATTGGGCGGACGGGAGACGACCCATCCTTGAGCACTCCCACAAGGTGGTTCGCAAGGCCGGGATGATTTCGTGCCCCAATCGAGACGGGCAGTTCACCATTCGTTCACTTTTGGGTCCGACTCTCTTCACGGCATGTCCCTACCGTCACCCACGGAGATTGGGACAAACCAGTCCTCGGGGCAACGCCCCGAACGCTCGCAAGCAAAGGATGAACCTTGAAGCTCCAGAAGATCGGCGCCCCGCTCGCCGTCCTCACCGTCGCCGCCCTGACCCTGACCGCCTGCGCGGCCAACGAGGCCACCCCGGCCAGCAACTCCGGCAACACCGCTGCCGCCTCCAGCCTCTCCGGCACGCTCGCCGGCCAGGGCTCCTCGGCCATGGGCAGCGCCCAGAAGGCTTGGACCGCAGGCTTCCAGACCGAGCACCCGCAGGTCACCATCAACTACAACCCCGCGGGCTCCGGCGCCGGCCGCGACGCCTTCGTCGCGGGTGCCGTCCAGTACGCGGGCTCGGACCGTGCGTTCAAGGACGAGGAGATGGGTGCCGGCAAGTTCGCCAAGTGCGCCACCGACTCCAGCGCCCTCAACCTCCCGACCTTCATCTCCCCGATCGCCGTGATGTTCAACATCGAGGGCGTCGAGGAGCTCAACCTCAAGCCCGAGGTCATCGCCAGCATCTTCTCCGGCAAGATCACGAAGTGGAACGACCCGGCCATCGCCGCCGACAACCCCGGCGTGACCCTGCCCGACGCCACGATCACCGCCGTGCACCGCGCTGACGATTCGGGCACCACCGAGAACTTCACCGACTACCTCAGCAAGGCCGCCCCCGCGGTCTGGACCGAGAAGGCTGACGGCGAGTGGCCGGCCGCCTTCGGTGGCGAGGCCGCGCAGGGCACCTCCGGTGTGGTCGGGGCCGTCAAGAACGGTGCGAACACCATCGGTTACGCCGACCTCGGCCAGGTCGGCGACCTGGGCAAGGTCTCCGTCGGCGTCGGCTCCGACTTCATCGCGCCGACCCCCGAGGGTGCCGCCGCGATGGTCGAGGCCTCCCCGAAGGTCGAGGGCCGCAAGGACCACGACTGGGCCCTCAAGCTCGACCGCAAGGCCGCTGACGCCTACCCGATCGCCCTGGTCGCCTACACCATGGTGTGCGAGCAGTACCAGGACGCCAAGGACGCCGAGCTGGTGAAGGCCTACGTGGGCTACACCCTGTCGGCCGATGGCCAGAAGCTCGCCGCCGAGAAGGCCGGCGCCGCCCCGCTGAGCGAGAAGATGCAGGCCAACGTCAAGGCCGCCATCGATTCGGTCAAGTGACCTTGCTCGAGTAGCTCCCTGAAAGGCCTGTCCCGGTATTCTGGCCGGGACGGGCCCTTCACTTCCCCTCCCCCTCATTCTTGCTCCCGTCGGCCCGGCACGGGCCCCAGACAACTTGGGAAGGCATTCGTGAGCAGCACCACACAGGCGAGGCCGGCAGAGCCGAGATCCTCGCTCGTCCCCACCAAGCGGCGGATCGGCGACAGCGTCTTCAAGGGCTTGTCGACCGGTTCGGGCATCGTCATTCTCGCGATCCTCGGCGCCGTCGCCACCTTCCTCGTGGCGCTGTCCATTCCCGCGCTGACCACCGCCCCCGAGGAGCTCGCCTCGCGAGGATACGGCGAGTTCTGGTCCTGGGTGCTCCCCTACGCCTTCGGCACGATCTGGTCGTCCTTCTGGGCCCTGTTGTTCGCCGTTCCGGTGTCGATCGGCATCGCCCTGTTCATCTCCCACTACGCCCCCCGCCGGCTGGCGCAGTCGCTGGGCTACGTCGTCGACCTGCTCGCCGCCGTGCCCTCCGTCGTCTACGGCCTGTGGGGGTTCTTCGTGCTGGCGCCGGCCCTGCAGCCGCTCCACGTGTGGCTCACCACCTACCTGGGCTGGATCCCGCTGTTCTCCGGTGACCCGTCCGGCACCGGCCGCACGATCCTGACCACGTCGCTCGTGCTGGCGGTGATGATCCTGCCGATCATCACCTCCCTGTGCCGTGAGGTCTTCCTGCAGACGCCGAAGCTCCACGAGGAGGCGGCTCTCGCCCTCGGCGCCACCCGGTGGGAGATGATCAGGATGGCCGTCTTCCCCTTCGCCCGCGCCGGCATCGTGTCCGCCGTGATGCTCGGCCTCGGTCGCGCCCTGGGTGAGACGATGGCCGTCGCCATGATCCTCTCCGGCGCCCACGTCATCCACTTCCAGTTGACGGGTCAGTCGAACCCCAACAGCATCGCCGCCAACATCGCGCTGAACTTCCCCGAGGCCTTCGGCCTGCGCGTGAACCAGTTGATCGCCTCCGGCCTCGTGCTGTTCGTGATCACCCTCGCGGTCAACGTGCTGGCCCGCTGGATCGTGAGCCGCCGCGCCGCCTTCTCAGGAGCCAACTGATGAGCACCCTCACCGACAACCGTCCCCCGCGAGCGGTCGCACCGACGTCGCTGACCGCGGGCCAGCTCCCCCGGTGGACGCCGTGGGTCATCCTGGCCGCCTCGGGCGTCGTGGGTGCAGTGGCCACCGTGCTCCTCGGCGGGTTCCACATCGCCCTCGCGTCCGTCATCGCAGCCGTGCTGTTCCTCGTGTTCATGCACATCGCGTCTTTCACCGTCGAGGGCTCACGTCGGGCGGCCGACCGCCTGTTCCAGCACCTGGTGACCGGAGCGTTCCTGCTCGCGCTGCTCCCCCTCATCTCGGTCGTCGTCACCACCCTCGCGGACGGATTGCGCCGCTTCGACCCGATGTTCTTCTCCTACTCGATGCGCAATGTCCTGGGCGATGGCGGCGGGGCGAACCACGCCATCTGGGGAACCCTGATCGTCACGGGCATCGCGACGCTGATCTCGGTGCCGATCGGCCTGCTCACCGCGATCTACCTCGCCGAGTACGGCGGACGTTCGGCGCTCGCGCGCGGCATCACGTTCTTCGTCGACGTGATGACCGGCATCCCGTCCATCGTGGCCGGCCTGTTCGCCTACGCCGTCTTCGCGCTGCTCTTCGGCCCTGGCTTCTACAGCGGGCTGTCGGGGTCGGTCGCGTTGTCCGTGCTCATGATTCCCGTCCTGGTGCGTTCCACGGAGGAACTCCTGCGCATCGTGCCGAACGAACTCCGTGAGGCGTCCTACGCGCTCGGGGTGCCGAAGTGGCGGACGATCCTGAAGATCGTGCTCCCCACTGCCATCTCGGGCATCGTGGCAGGCGTCATCCTCGCCATCGCCCGCATCATCGGCGAGACGGCCCCCCTCATGGTCGCGGCGGGCTTCACCCAGAGCCTCAACACCAACCCGCTGTCGGGCCCCATGATGACCCTCCCGGTCTTCGTCTACGACCAGTACGCACGCCCGGGCATCCCCAACGAGCCCTACTGGGACCGCGCCTGGTCGGGAGCCCTCACCCTCATCCTCATCGTCATGGCCTTGAACCTCATTGGCCGTATCATTGCCAAGCGGTTCGCGCCCAAGGCCGGCCGGTAACAAGGAGCCACGCACACCATGTCCAAGCGAATCGAAGCGACCGACGTCGACATCTACTACGGCAAGTTCAAGGCCGTCGAGGGCGTCAGCATGACCATCGAGCCGCGGGCCGTCACGGCCTTCATCGGCCCGTCCGGCTGCGGCAAGACCACCTTCCTGCGGACGCTGAACCGCATGCACGAGGTCATCCCGGGCGCCTACGTCGACGGTGAGATCCTGCTCGACGGCGAGAACCTCTACGGCCCCGGCGTCGACCCGGTGAATGTGCGCCGCAAGATCGGCATGGTCTTCCAGCGCCCGAACCCGTTCCCGACGATGTCCATCAAGGAGAACGTCCTCGCCGGCCTGCGCCTCAACCAGAGGGAGCTGTCGAAGTCCGAGCAGGACGACATCGCCGAGAAGGCCCTGCGCGGCGCCAACCTGTGGGAGGAGGTCAAGCACCGTCTCGACCTGCCCGGCTCCGGCCTGTCCGGCGGCCAGCAGCAGCGCCTCTGCATCGCCCGCGCGATCGCCATGTCCCCCGAGGTCCTCCTGATGGACGAGCCCTGCTCCGCCCTGGACCCGATCTCCACGCTGGCCATCGAGGACCTGATCCAGGAGCTGAAGGCCAACTACACGATCGTGATCGTGACCCATAACATGCAGCAGGCCGCCCGCGTCTCCGACACCACGGCCTTCTTCAACATCGCCGGCACCGGCCAGCCCGGCAAGCTCATCGAGATGGATTCGACCGAGAAGATCTTCTCCACCCCGTCCGTCAAGGCCACCGAGGACTACATCACCGGCCGCTTCGGCTGATCGACACCCTCCGCGTGCTGGGCCCCGACCACGGTCGGGGCCCAGCTGCATTCCCACATAGACTCGGGGCATGAGCGAGGCAGGTTGGTACCCCGATCCAGGCGGCCAGCAGGATCTCTTCCGCTGGTGGGACGGCAGCCAGTGGACGCCCATGGTCACCCGCGAGCCCTTCGCCGGCCCGCCCGCGCGCGATCCGCGCCAGCCCTGGAGTGCCCCCGAGGCCCACGACCTCCCGATCAGGGAGTTGTCGGACGAGGATCGGCAGGCCTGGCGGTCGTCCGCCGGCGCCGAGCCGCAGCGTTCGGGGCGAGGCCCGCTGATCGTCCTCGTCCTGGTCGGCGTCCTCCTGGTGGCACTGCTCGCCGCGTCGGTCCAGCTGCTCACCGGTGGGTCCCTGGGGCCGTTGGGCGGCAACGGGCCTGCGTCCAACCCGACCGCCGCGGTCTGCCCGCCCAAGCGCATCACCACGGAGCCCAGCACCCACACGAACCCAGCCGGCCGCGTGCAGGGCGGCAAGCTCTCCTACCCGCAGCTCGGGTCTCCGTGGGGTCCGGTCGAGCAGGAGACCCGTGTTCCCTTCGGCCGCGACGTCTACGGCCAGTCCGTGATGGTCGAGCCGAACTACGACGGCAACGCCAGTTGGGTGGCGTCCATCGTCGTGGGTGAGCTCGTGGCCGGCGACGGCTTCTTCGACCCCCAGCAGGGCGCCGAGATCATCGCCCAGTGCGTGCTGGGCGTCTTCTACGCGGACGCCGAGGTCGGGCGCTCCGACCGGGTCAGCCAGGCCACGACCGTCGACGGGCGCGACGCGTGGCTGACGGAGATGCACCTCACCTTCGACATCCCGAACCTGAAGGAGAAGGGCGAGACGGCCATCATCATGGTCGTCAAGACCGGCACCGACTCCTCCAGCCTGTACTACGCCTCGATCCCCGACAGTCGTCCCGAGTTGCTCGCCACGGCCCGTCAGGTGCAGGGCCAGCTCCGCGTGGAGCCCTGAGGCCTCAGGAGACGTTCAGCCCCAGCGACAACAGGGCGTTCTCGACCACTTCGGGCAGCGCGGGGTGGATCCAGTACTGACCGCGCGCCATGGTGGGGACGTCCAGTCCGGTGGCCATCGCCTGGATGACCGGTTGGATGAGCGACGACGCCTGCGGGCCGATGATGTGGGCCCCGAGCAACTGCCGCGTCTGCTTGTCGGCGATCAGCTTCACGCAGCTCTCCGTGTCCTCCAGCGCCCAGCCGTAGGCCGTGCTGCCGTACTCCTGCACCGCCACCGCGATGTCGTGCCCGGCTGCGCGCGCCTCGGTTTCGGTGAGGCCCACGGCGGCCACCTGGGGGCTGCCGAACACCGCGTGGGGGATCGGGCCGAGCTCGCTCGTCATCGGGGCGTCCGGGTGCAGCAGGTTGTACTGGACGACCCGGGCCTCGTGGTTGGCCACGTGCTTGAGCATGAACGGCGAGGAGACGTCCCCGAAGGCCCACACGCCCTCGACGCTGGTGCGCTGCTGCTCGTCGACGACGATGAAGCCCTCCTCGTCCGTCGCGATGCCGCCGGCCCGGGCGTCCACCCGGTCGCTGTTGGGGCGACGGCCGGTCGCCACGAGGAGGAGGTCGCCCTCGATGACGTGTTCGTGTCCCCCGTTGTCCACCGTGAACAGGCGGACGCCCTCGGCGTCCGCCTCGACGCGCCGGGTGACCTGGCCCAGGCGGAGGTCGAGGTGACGGGCGGCCGCGGTGGTGTAGCGGCGTGAGACCTCGTCGTCCTCGCGGCGGAGCATGACGCCGGAGCGGGCCACCACGGTGACCTGGGCGCCGAAGGCGGAGAACACGTGGGCGAACTCGGCGGCGATGAAGCCCGCGCCCAGGATGACGACGCGCTCGGCCAACGCGTCGATGCGCATGACCGTGTCGGAGTTGTGGACGCGCTGCGACGCCCAGGCCTCGGACAGGCCCTCGATGGTCTCGGGCGAGGTGCAGCGCGACCCTGCGCCGATGACGATCCTGTCCGCCGTGATGGTCTCCCCCGCCACCTCCAGAACACGTTCGCCGACGAAGCGGGCGGTCTGGCGGTACAGCGTGACGTTGTCCGCCTGGGCGCGCCAGGCCTCACCGCCCTCGCTGATGGGGTCGATCCGGCCGAAGATGCGGTCCCGGACCGTGGCCCAGTCGGCGGTCGGCTGCGGTACGGTCACGCTGATCGCCGCCGCCGCCTCGGGGGCGCGAAGGGCGTCCGCCGGCAGCACGAACATCTTGGTGGGGATGCAGCCGTGGTTCAGGCAGGTGCCGCCGAACCGTACCCCGTCGTCGATGAGGGCGACGTCCCAGTCGCCGAAACGTTCGTCGACGATCGAGTTGCCCGAGCCGGAGCCGATGATGATGAGGTCGAAATGGCGCACCCGACCAGTCTCCCAGAAGGCTCAGATGCCGGCGTACGAGTGCAGTCCGACGGTCAGCAGGTTGACGCCGACGAAGTTGAACCAGAAGGTCACCACGCCCAGGATCGCCAGCCACGCGGCACGGACGCCCTTCCAGCCGGCGGTGACGCGGGCGTGCAGGTAGGCGGCGTACACGACCCAGGTGACCAGCGACCAAGTCTCCTTGGGATCCCAGCCCCAGAAGCGGCCCCAGGCGTAGTCGGCCCAGACCGCGCCCGCCAGGATCGTGAAGGTCCACAGCGGGAACGCGAAGCGGTGCACGCGGAACGAGAAGTCATCGAGGGCGGTCGCCTTCGGCAGGCGCGCGAGGTAACCGGTCACCGGACCCTTGGCCTCGGCCCGGGTGCGCACCAGGAAGAGGATCGCCGCGATCGCCGCCACGTTGAAGGCCGCCGCCGAGACGGCCGCCGCAACGATGTGGACGATGAACCACACCGAGTGCAGCGCGGGCACGAGCGGTGCGACGGCGACGTAGAAGACCGTCACCGCGAGGCCCTGGCCCACCGACAGCAGCAGGGTCACCGGGAGGCCCAGCCACGTCCACCCGCGCCGCCACACGAGCAGCAGGTAGAAGATGGCGGCGAACGCGAGCGAGCTCGTCACGAACTCGTACATGTTGCCCCACGGGAGTCGCTCGGCCGCGATGCCGCGGAGGACGACGCCCGCGACATGGCACAGCACGCCCACGATGGTCAGCGCCACCCCGATCCGGCTGAACAGGCGGACGCGGTACTCGGACGCCCCGGCGACGGCCGGCTCGGCGACGTCCGGTTGGGTGACGGCCGGTTGGGTGACGGCCGGGCCGCCCGCGGCGACCAACTGCCGCTCGCGGACCGGACGCCGGTCCGCCGCCCACTCCACGGCGTGGGCGACCATCGCCAGCAGGTAGAGGACGGCCGACAACACCATGGGAAGGCTCGTGTAGGCGCTCATGCGTTCTCCTTCTCGTCCACGCGATCCTCGTCGCCCGCGTGTTCCTGGGGATGCCGGACGCCGGCGGCCACCGCCAGCTCGGCGACGTCGTCGGTCAGACCGGTCGAGGACTCGGCCCGGTCGAGCCCGCCGACCTCGGCGCGGAGACCGTCCGGGGTGTCCACCACGCGCACCCACAGGCGACGCGGGCGAATGTACAGGCTCAGCAGCATGCCGACCACTGCGAGCAGGACGGAACCGATCACGAGCCACAGCCCCGGCTCGTTGGAGATCTGGAGCTTCGTCCAGCGCCTCCAGTCGTCGAACGACAGGGAGGACCCGTCCGGCAGGTCGATGGCCTGACCGGGCGCGATGCGGAACGTGACGATCTTGCCGTCGGCCGTGCGCATCTGCTCCAGGCCGTCCTTGTTGATCGAGTAGACCGACTCGGGGCGTCCGGTCTCGTCCCGCGGCGGGCCGGTCCAGACGTTGACGAACAACTCGGGGGCCAGCGCGTCCGGGAAGACGGAGTGCGGGCCGCGCTGGTCGACCACGGCCGTGGGCAGGAAGAAGCCCTCGAAGCCGAGGTAGTTCGGCCGGGCGTCCGGGGCCTTGACCACGCCGAGTGAGGTGAAGTTGCCGTCCTGGGGCAGGAACACGACCGGGCCGGAGAACGCCACGTCGCCGTTCGGGTCGGTGACCGTGACGACCGGGGCGTAGCCGTGGCCGATGAGGTGGACCTGGGTGCCGTCCACCTCGAGCGGGTGGTTGACCTCGATGCGCGTCGCCTCGGGCTCACCGGAACCGTGGGCGACACGGACGTCCGCCTCGAAGACGCGGGCGGCGCCCCGCTGGACCTCGCCGGTCTCGAACTTGGCGGTGAAGCGGTCGACCCAGATCGTGAAAGGCTGCAGGTTCTCGGCCTTGAACGCGGCGCCCGCGGAGAAGTCGTCGTACTGGGTGAGGTTGTTGCTGAACGCCTGGCCCTCGACCACGACGACCTCGCCCTTGTAGTGGAACATCGTGTTCCAGGCCACGCCCACGAGCATGAGGGCGAAGCTGAGGTGGAACAGGATGTTGCCGAACTCGCGCAGGTACCCGCGCTCGGCGGCCACCGCGTCGCCCTCGCGCCGGACGCGGAAGCGCTTCGCGCGCAGCAGGTGCTCCGCGTTGCCGAGCGCCTCGTCCGCCGGCAACGCCGTCGGGCCGGACGCGCTGGCCGGCAGGCGGTCCAGTCGCCTGGGCGTCCGGGCCGGGGGCTGGCCGACCGCCTTCGCGTACACCGCGATGCGGGGCAGGATGCAGCCGATGAGCGAGACCGTGAGCAGCAGGTAGACCGCCGAGAACCACGGCGAGCCGTACACGTCGAACAGGCCCAGCACCTCGTACAGGTCGGCGACGGCCGGGTTGGCGGCCTTCCAGTCGGACACGCGGATGGGCGCGACGGGACGCTGCGGGAGCAGCGAGCCGGGGATTGCCACCAGGGCGAGGGTGAGCAGCAGGATCAGCGCCGTCCGCATGGAGGTCAACTGCACCCAGAACAGTCGGAGGAGCGCCACTCAGATCACCAATCCGTACGCCGACGCCCACTGGCGGAAGACACCCATCAACCGGTCCCACAGGCCGGTGACGAGCAGGACGCCGACGAGCACCATCATGCCCCCGCCCAACTTCTGGAGCAGACCGTGGTGGCGCTTGACCCAGTCCAGCGCGCCGGCGAACCGGTCGAACGCCAGCCCGGCGAGCAGGAAGGGCACGCCGAGGCCCAGCGCGTACGCCAATGCGAGGACCGCACCCCGGACGGCCGTCCCCTCGTTGAGGGCCAGCGTCAGGACGACCGACAGCGTGGGGCCGATGCAGGGCGTCCAACCCAGTCCGAAGACGATCCCCAACAACGGCGCGGCTGCCAGTCCGACGGCCGGCGCGCGGCCACCCATCCGGTAGGTGCCCTGCCCGATGGTGAGGACGCCGGCGAACACCAGCCCCAGCAGGATCGCGATGATGCCGATCACGACCGAGATGGGACGGCTCCAGGTGAGCAGCAGGCTGCCGAGCCCGCCGAACAGGGCGCCGGTGGAGACGAAGACGAGCGCGAAGCCGGCGATGAACAGGCTCGTCCCGAGCAGCATGCGTCCGCGGCTGCCCTTCCCCGACGTGACGTCGGACGCCGACAGGCCCGTCGCGTACGACAGGTAACCCGGCAGCAACGGCAGGACGCAGGGTGAGAAGAACGAGACGACGCCGGCGAGGAGGGCGACGGGCAGGGCGAGGACCATCGAGCCACCCGCGGCCTGCGCGAACCAGGAGCCGATGTCCAGGACGCTCACCTGCCGGCCGCCACGTCGTCGATGAGGCCCGTCAGGGTGGACTCGGTGACCTCGCCCAGCACGCGCGCCGCGACGCGACCCTCGGCGTCCACCACGAGGGTGGACGGGATGGCGCTCGGCGGGAGTTGGGAGCCGAACTTCAACAGCTCCCGACCGTCCGGGTCGAACACGCTGGGATAGGTGATGTCGAACGCGCGCGAGAAGGCGAGCGCGGGGGCCTGGTCGAGGTCGCGCGTGTTGATGCCCACGAACTGGGCCTTGCCGGCGGTGGCGCGGGCGGCCTGCTCGAGGGCGGGCGCCTCCTTGCGGCAGGGCGCGCACCAACTGCCCCACACGTTGTAGACGATCACCTGGCCGTCGAGGGACGCCGAGTCGAACGCGCCCCCACCCAGGAGCTCACCCGAGATGCGCGGGGCCTCGCGTCGCTCGGAGGCCGGGACGATGGTGAGCGAACCGTCACCGCCGACGAAGCCACCCTCGGCCGTCGGACCGGCCGTGCAGCCGCTGATCAGGACGAGGGCGGACGCCGCGAGCGCCAGGCCCCTGAGCCGCGTGGAGAGGGACACCCCCATCACATCCCGGGCCGGAACAGCCGGCGTCCGACGGGGTAGAGGTCGGCGGCCGGCTCCTCGTACCCCACCTTCACCACGCGCCCGTCCACGAAGTGGAAGCTGGTCACCGACGCCTGCCGGCACTCACGGTTCGCGGGGTTGTGCAGGTGGCTGCGACCCTCGGCGTCCAGCCTCGCGACGTAGATGGGGAGCTGGTGGGACACCACCAGGACCCGCCCACCGGCGGGCACGGACGCCGCCATGTCACCCAGGGCGGCGCGCATGCGGGCCGCCACCTCGCGGTAGGGCTCGCCCCAGGACGGACGGAACGGGTTGCGCAGCCGCCACGCATTCGCCGGCAGCAGGAGCCGCTCGTTGAAGCGGCCGAAGCTGCGGCCCTCGAAGACGTTGGTCGCCTCGGTGACGCGCTCGTCCACCCTGACCTCCAGGTCGGGGTGACGTGCGGCGATGGGTGCCATGGTCTCCTGGGCACGCTGCAGCGGGGAGACGTACAGGGCGTCCAACGGGACGCCGGCGAAGTGGTCGGCCAGACGCTCGGCCATGGCGCGACCGAGGTCGCTCAACCCGTACCCCGGCAAGCGGCCGTACAGGACATGGTCCGGGTTGAGGACCTGCCCGTGACGGCACACGTGGACGATGGTGGGCTGCATGCCGGTAAGGATAGGCGGTCAGCCGAGGGCGTCGGCGAGCTGCCCGGCGTCCACGAACCACAGGCTCAACTGCCGGCCGTCGACGAACGTCACGGGCACATGATCGGTGTACTGCCTGCGCAGTGCGGGGTCGCCATCGACGTCGACGGCCTGCCAGGACACAGCTCGTTCCCGGCAGACCGTCTCGATGATCGCGAGCGCCTCGTCGCAGAGGTGGCACCCCTGTCGCGTCAGGACCACCACGCGGGCGTCCGACTGCGGCATCGGGTGCGCGGAGGTCACTTGCCTGCGCGGCGGCGCTGGATGCGCGTCTTCTTCAGCAGCTTGCGGTGCTTCTTCTTGGACATCCGCTTGCGACGCTTCTTGATGACAGAACCCACGTGTGACTCCTCAGGACGCCCCCGGACCTCAGGGGCGGGGATGAATGGTTGACTGCGAGCCTGATTCCCGGGCCCGCAAGGACAGCATCCTACTGCCCCGACCGGGAAGCGACCAAACGCTTGCCACCAGTCGACACACCGGTGGGGTACCTGGACCCCACCGGGGTTGGGTCAGCCCCGACCGAGCTCGACGGACCGGTCGCGGGCAGCTTCCATCGCGGCCATGAAGGCGGCCTTGACGGAGCGCTCCTCGAGGTGACGCAGCGCGGCGGCGGTGGTGCCGGCCGGCGAGGTCACCATCTCGCGCAGGAGGTTCGGGTGCTTGTCGGACTCCACCAGGAGCTTCGCCGACCCGAACACCGTCTGGTTGACCAGCGTGGTGGACAGGTCGCGCGGCAGGCCGAGCATGACACCGGCGTCGATCATGGCCTCGACCACGAAGAACAGGTAGGCCGGGCCGGACCCGGAGATCGCCGTCACGGCGTCCTGGTAGCGCTCGGCGACGACGACGGCGCGCCCGACCGCCTCCATGATGTGGACGGCCTTCTCCAGGTCGACCTCGCTGGCGTGGGCGCCGGGCGAGATGGCCGCCATGCCCTCCGAGACCTGGGCCGGGGTGTTCGGCATGACCCGGATGACCGGCGTCCCCTCGGGCAGGCCCGCCTCGAGCTGGGCGGTCGTCACGCCGGCGCAGAGAGAGACCAGCAGGGTTCCCGCCCCCATGTGCGGGGAGAGCTCCGGCAGCAGGTCGTGGACGTCCTGCGGCTTGACCACCAGCAGGACAGTGTCCGCCCCCTCGACGGCGTCGGCCGCGCTGGCGAAGGTCCGGACGCCGTAACGCCCCTCCAGCTCGTGCCGACGGGACTCCCGGCGGTCGGCGCCCACGAGGTCGGTGGGCGCCCATCCGGCCTTGAGCAGCCCGGCGAGCAGGGTCTCCCCCATCACGCCGGTGCCGATGAGGGCGGTGTGGCTCACTTCGCGACCAGCAGTTCGGCGACCTGGATGGCGTTCAGCGCGGCCCCCTTGCGCAGGTTGTCCCCGGTGATGAACATCACGAGGCCCTTCTTGCCCCGCACGCCCTGGTCCTGACGCACACGGCCCACGAAGACGTCGTCCTCGCCGGCGGCGACCCGCGGGTTCGGCAGGTCGACGACCTGGACGCCCGGGGCGTCCGCGAGCAGCTCGAGCGCACGCTCGGGGGTGATGTCCTCGGCGAACTCGGCGTGGACGGCCAGCGAGTGGCCGGAGAAGACCGGCACACGGACGCAGGTGCCGGACACCAGCAACTCGGGGATGTGGAGGATCTTGCGCGACTCGTTGCGGAGCTTGGCCTCCTCGTCGGTCTCACCGGACCCGTCCTCCAGCCGGCTGCCGGCGATCGCCACCACGTTGTACGCGATGGGCGCGACGTACGGGCTCGTGTCACCGGCGGGCACCTCGGCTCCGGCGAGGGCCAGCACCTTGGGGTCCTCGATCGCGGCGACCTGGTCGGCCAACGCCTGGACGCCCTTGACGCCCGAGCCGGAGACGGCCTGGTAGGTGGCGACGGTGAGGCGGGTGAGCGTGGCCTCGTCGTGCAGCGGCTTCAGCACCGGCATGGCGGCCATGGTGGTGCAGTTGGGGTTGGCGATGATGCCCTTGGGAGGGTTGACCGCGTCCTCGGGGTTGACCTCGCTGACGACCAGCGGGACGTCGGGGTCCTTGCGCCAGGCGGAGGAGTTGTCGACGACGATCGCGCCGGCGGCCGCCACCTTGGGGGCGTACTCGCGCGACATGGTCGCACCGGCGGAGAAGATGGCAATGTCGATGCCGGAGAAGTCGGCGGTGGCGGTGTCCTCGACGGTGACGTCCTTGCCCTTGAAGGGGATCACCGTGCCGGCCGACTTGGCGGAACTGAAGAAGCGCACGTCGTCGAGGGGGAACTCCCGCTGCTCGAGGAGGGCACGCATGACCTGACCGACCTGACCGGTCGCACCGAAGACACCAACACGCATGGGGACCATCCTACGGCGGGCCACCCTCACCACCGCGAGGTGTCCCACCCGGTTGCCTCAGAACCAGTCGACGTACGGCGCGATGAGGGCGTAGCCGAGGAAGCTGACCAGGTCGAGGATCACGTGCGCGACCACGAGGGGCATCACCCGTCCCCAGCGGCGGTACAGCCAGCCGAAGACCAGCCCCATGACGATGTTGCCGACGAAGCCGCCGAAGCCCTGGTAGAGGTGGTACGCACCGCGGATCACGGCGCTGGCCACGATGGCCACCCATGGGCCCATCCGCAGTTGCTCGAAGCGCCGCAGCACGAAGCCGAGCATGACGACCTCCTCCAGGAGGCCGTTCATCAGCGCGTAGCCGACCAGCACGGGGATCGTCCACCAGTTCGCGGCGAGGTTGGCCGGCGACACGTTGGTGTTGAACCCCAACTCGCGCGCCGCGAAGTAGAACGCCAGCCCCGGGATGCCGATGATGGCGGCCGCGAGGAAGCCCCGCCCCAGGTCGAAGCCCGGACGCCGCCGGTCGAAACCGATCCCGGCGCGGTCGCCGGTGAGCCGGAGCAGGTACAGGGCCAGCAGCATCGGCATCAGCGGGAAGACGATGCCCGCGACCTGGTAGGCCAGGTCGAGCCAGGGGCGGTCGGGCGTGACCGAGTTGTTCATGGACGTCGTCTGCTGGTTCAGCGGCACCTCGCGGGTGACCTTCTCGATGATCGACAGCAGCGAGTACACCGCGGACTGGCCGAGCGACACGCCCAGCACCAGCAGCACCTCCGTCAGGTACCGACCGCCGGACGCCGCGGGCGCACCTCGCGTCGTGGTCGGGTCACCGGCCTCGGGGTCGGCGCCGGCCACCGTGCTCACGGCACCACCGGGACGGACAGCGCCTCGCGCGACCAGGCCAGGGCACGCGCGAGCGCCTCCTCGCGCGCCGGACGCGAGCCGATCGTGCGGGTGTTCATCTCCAGGACGACGTGCCCGGCGAATCCGCGGGAGGCGAGGGTGCCCAGCACCTTGTTCGCCTCCTGGTCCCCCTCGCCGGGGAAGAGGTGCGCGTCCGCGATCGACCCGTTCCCGTCCGTGAGGTGGACGTGGGTGAGTCGCTCCCCCCAGGCGTCCACGAGGTCGAGCGACTTCCGGCGGGAGGTCGAGGCATGGGAGAGGTCGAGGGTGAGGTGGTCGTAGTCGCGCTCCGTCGGATCCCAGCCCGGGGAGTAGGCGCGCACCTCGGTGCCGCGCGGCCCGCGCCAGGGGAACATGTTCTCCACCGCGAAGGTGATGCCGGTGGTCCGCTCCAGACGTCGGATGCCCTCCACGAATCCGGCCGCGTACTTGCGTTGCCAGCGGAACGGCGGGTGCACGACGACCGAGTCGGCGCCGAGTCGGTGGGCGGCCACGGCCGAGCGCTCCAGCTTCTCCCACGGATCGGCGCCCCAGGTGTTCTGGGTGACGAGCAGGGTCGGCGCGTGGATGCTGAGCACCTCGACACCGTGTTGCTCCTGGAGCGCGACCAGGGCGTCCACGTCGCGGCTGACCGGGTCGATGCCGACCATCACCTCCACGCCGTCATAGCCCAGCCGGCTGGCCAACTCGAAGCATCGGGGGGTCTGCTCGGGATACACCGACGACGTCGACAGGCCGACGCGAGAGGTCTGTTGCGACCCGGCGCCGGGCCAGGCGGGGTAGGCACTCACCCGCCCAGCATAGGCGCGCCCCGACGCGTCGCCACCTCGGACGCCGCCCCACCGCAGCACTGTCTCGATGTCGTGATGACCTCACCACAAGGGGAAACGGACTCGATTGGCGCGGTTCTCGCTGATGGGTTTGAATTCTGCCATGCGCCTGTCGAATCTCTCCTTCGCCGCCGGACCAGACGGGCTCGCGCCTGCCGTCGCCCGACTGGAGGGCGCTCTGGGCGTCCACTTCCGGGACGGGGGATTCCACCCGCGCTTCGGCACCCGCAACAACATCATCACCATCGCGGGCGGCCGCTACCTCGAGGTCGTCGAGGTCCTGGAGCACCCCGCGGCCGAGAAGGCCGTGTTCGGTCAGGCCGTCCGCGCCCGCACCGACATGGGCGGCGGCTGGTTCGCGTGGGTCCTCGAGGTCGACGACATGTCCCCCCTGGAGGCCCGCCTCGAGCGGCAGTCGGTCGAGGGCTCGCGCCAGTTCCCCGACGGCCGCCGGCTGGAGTGGCGCCAGATCGGCATCAAGGGCCTCATGGCCGACCCGCAGCTCCCCTTCTTCGTGAAGTGGACGAGCGAGGAGGAGCTCCGCCCGTCGGCCCTCCCGCCCGAGCCCATCGAACTGCTGGAGATCCGCCTGTCCGGGTCGCGCGAGCGCGTCTCGGAGTGGATCGGCGAGGAGCTCGGCCCGGTCTTCGACGGGGTGGGCCTCACCTTCAACTCGCCCAACGGCATGCCGGGCATCGAGGCGGTCACCTTCCGCTGCCCCCAGGGCATCGTCACCATCTGACCCCTTCCCGATGAGACCGGACGCCACGGCGTCCGGTTTTGTCTGTGCGGGCACCTAGGTTGTGAGCCATGGCCAAGACCACCACGAGCTATCGCTGCACCGAGTGCGGCTGGACGACCGGGCGCTGGGTCGGCCGCTGTGCCCAGTGCCAGGCCTGGGGCAGCCTCACCGAGGGAGAGGCGACCTCCCCCCGCGCCGTCGCCTCCCAGCGCCCCGCGCAGCCGGCCCTCCGCATCACCGAGGTCGAGGCCAACGCGGCCCGTGGCGTCCGCACGGGCATCGGCGAGCTCGACCGGGTGCTCGGCGACGGGCTGGTGCCCGGCGCGGTCGTCCTGCTGGGCGGCGAGCCCGGGGTCGGCAAGTCGACCCTGCTGCTGGAGGTGGCCGCCCGGTGGGCGTCCCTGGGGCGACGGACGCTCTACGTGACGGCCGAGGAGTCCTCGGCGCAGGTCCGCCTGCGCGCCGACCGGACGGAGGCGCTCCACGACGAGTTGTTCCTCGCCGCCGAGTCCGACCTGGGCGTGGTCCTGGGCCACATCGAGGAGCTCTCCCCCAGCCTGCTCGTGCTGGACTCGGTGCAGACGGTGCAGGCCCAGGGCACGGACGGCGTCGCCGGTGGCGTCGCGCAGGTGCGCGAGGTGACGAACGCGCTGGTCCGCACGGCGAAGCGTCGCAACATGGCGGTCCTCATCATCGGCCACGTGACGAAGGACGGGGCGCTCGCCGGTCCCCGCACCCTGGAGCACCTCGTCGACGTCGTGCTGAGCTTCGAGGGCGAGCGGCACGGCGGCTTCCGCATGGTCCGGGCGACGAAGAACCGGTACGGCCCGGCCGACGAGGTGGGCTGCTTCGAGATGACCGAGACGGGCATCCGCGAGGTTCCCGACCCGTCCGGGCTGTTCACGTCCGCCCGCGGGCCGACGGCCGGTACCTGCGTGACGGTGAGCCTCGAGGGGCGGCGTCCGCTCGTGGCCGAGGTGCAGGCACTCGTGGTGCCGACCAGCCTCCAACAGCCGCGGCGCATGACCCAGGGCCTGGAGAACGCGCGGGTCACGATGACCCTGGCCGTGCTGCAGCGCCGCGCGGGCCACAAGCTCCACACGCGCGACGTCTACGCCTCGACCGTGGGCGGCGTCCGACTGAGTGACCCGGCGGCCGACTTGGCGCTCGCCATCGCGGTGGCCTCGGCGCTCCGCGACGAGGAGCCGTTGGGCAAGCTGCTCGCGATCGGCGAGGTCGGCCTGTCGGGCGAGGTCCGGCGGGTCCCGGCCCTGGGCCGGCGGCTGGCCGAGGCCGCCCGGCTGGGGTTCGACCGCGCCATCGTGCCCGCGGGGTCGGGCAGGGAGTCGGGGTGCACCGGGTTGACGGTCGTCGAGGTCACCTCGATCGACGAGGCGCTCCGCGCGGCCTTCGGCACCGCCCGCGGCAAGGTCGCCGTGCTCGACGAGCACCGCCGGGAGGCGAGTGGTCTCGACAGCGCGGCGGCGCGGCTCCACTAGAATGTCCGAGAACCCCGAGGAGGTGCTCGTGAGCGTGGGACGGTTGCCGGACGAGATCGTCCAGCTCGCGCCGGGCACGCCCCTGCGCGATGGCCTCGATCGCATCGTGAGCAGCCACACCGGCGCGTTGGTCGTGCTCGGCACGAATCCGGCGCTCCAGGCGATCTCGACCGGGGGCTTCGCCATCGACATCCCGTTCAACGCCACCCGCCTGCGCGAGTTGGCCAAGATGGACGGCGCGATCGTCCTGAGCACCGACCTGGGCCGGATCGTCGCCGCGGCCGTCCACCTCTCGCCCGCCCCCGAGGTCCCCACGTCCGAGACCGGCACGCGCCACCGCACCGCCGAGCGCGTCGCCCGGCAGGTCGGCGTGCCCGTGGTGACGGTGTCGGCCTCCATGGGCACGATTTCCTTGTTCGCCGGCGCCGGACGTCAGGTGGTTCCGCGACCCGAGCAGTTGCTCGACCGCGCGAGCCAGGCCCTGTCCGCCATCCAGGGCACCCGGCAACGCCTCAATGGCGCGCTGGACCGGCTCACGACCCTGGAGGTGCACGACAGCGTGACGCTGCGCGACCTCGCGCACGTCGCCCAGCGGGTCGAGATGGTCAACCGGCTGGCCGACGAGGCCAACACGTACATCAACGCGATGGGCGGCGACGGACGGTTGGCGTCCCTGCAACTCCGCGACCTCGTCGACGACCTCACCCCTCTGTCGTCCCTGCTCCAGCGTGACTACGTGGCGGAGGACGCCGAGGCCATGCCGTTCGCGAACCTCACCCGCCTCGACGACCACGAGTTGTTCGACATCGTGCTCGTCGCGCGCGCGCTCGGCTTCGCCGGCGACCTGCACCTGGATTCCCACGTCCGGCCCCGTGGCTACCGGCAGCTCGCCTCGATCCCGCGACTACCCGCAGGGGTACGCGCCCGACTCGTCGAGACGTTCGGCGACCTCAACGGTCTCTACTCGGCGTCCACGACGCAGATGTTGGCCGTCGACGAGGTGACCCCCGACATCGCGCACACCGTCCGTGACGGGCTGGCCCGCATCGCCGAGCGGGCCCTCACCAACTAGATGGATCGTCCCGCCGTCGTCGCCCGTGTGGCGGCCTGGTACGCCGCACACGCCCGTCCCCTGCCGTGGCGGGTGCCCGACTGCACGCCGTGGGGTGTGATGGTGAGTGAGTTCATGCTCCAGCAGACACCGGTCGTCCGGGTGCTGCCCGTCTGGCACGCGTGGCTGGATCGCTGGCCGACCCCCGTCAGCCTCGCCGCCGAGGAGGTGGGTGAGGCTGTCCGCGCGTGGGGCCGCCTGGGCTACCCCCGTCGCGCCCAGCGGCTGCACGCGGCCGCGTCGGCCATTCGGGACGAGTACGGCGGACAGGTCCCCGCGGACCTGGACGCCCTGCGTGCCCTGCCCGGCGTGGGCGACTACACGGCTGCCGCGATCGCGTCCTTCGCCCACGGGCGCCGCCACGTGGTGCTCGACACGAACGTCCGCCGGGTGATCGCGCGCCTCGAGGGCGGGGTCGCGTTCGCCCCCGCCACGCTCACCCGCGCCGAGCGCGCGCGGGCCGCCGCCTGGCTACCTGAGTCGGACGCCGAGGCCGCCACCTGGGCGGCCTCCTCCATGGAACTCGGCGCCCTCGTCTGCACCGCGGACGCCCCCCGCTGCGACGTCTGCCCCGTCAGCGACGCCTGCGCCTGGCTCGCGGGCGGACGCCCGGCGTGGGAAGGGCCGCCTCGGGTGGGTCAGACCTACGCCGGCACCGACCGGCAGTGCCGGGGCGTACTGCTGGGCGCCCTGCGCGAGGCGGACGCCGTGGCGGAGGACGCCCTGCTGGCGCTGTGGGCGTCCGACCCTGCTCAGGCCCGTCGGGCGTTGGCGTCCCTACTGGCGGACGGCTTGGTCCGGCGGCGGGCGGACGGACGGTTTTCCTTGTGACCGCGGTGCACGTCGACCGCCCGACGGCACGGGTCAGGGAAGAAACGCCGCTCAGGAACAGCACAGCCAGGAGAGTGATTCCTGCGGCGCCCGGGCCCAGCAGCGACACAAGCGAGAGACCACCGGCGCTGATGGGGTGAGGGGCCCAGGGCCGGCACCCGAGCAGGGGCAGTATCGTGGTGGCCACCCCGCACGAGAGGCCCCCCATGACCGAGCCGTCCCAGCCCTCCCGCCCCGCCGAGCCGGTGAACCCCTACGCCGATACGCCCACGTGGCAGGGCCCGCCGGACGCCGCGCACCCACCGTATGGCGCCCCGGGGAACCTCGCTTGGGACCGACCTTCTGCCTGGACGCTGCCCGAGCACCCGCAGTCCACCACGATCCTCCTGTTGGGGGTCCTGGGGCTCTTCAGTGGCGTCACCGCGCCGTTCGCCCTGGTGCTGGGCATGCGAGCCCGCGCCGAGGTGGCCGCGGGTCGCTTCTCCCCCAGCACGAGCCTCACGGTCGGCTGGGCGCTCGGGCTTGTGGTCACCTTGGTCATGCTGCTCGGCATCCTGCTGGTCGCGGTGGGCATCGTCGGGTTCATGGCCGTGCGCAGCTGAGCACACCCACAGCGAACCCGAGCCCTCGGCGCAGGGAACCCGAGCCCTCGGCGCAGGGAACCCGAGCCCGCGGCGCAGGGAACCCGAGCCCTCGGCGCAGGACGCGACAGAGGCCCCCAGCCTTTCGGCTGGGGGCCTCTCTGCTGGGGGCCTCTGTCCGCTGGAGGTCAGCTCTCCTGCGTGCCGCTCAGGTCGGCCGGCGCGTGGTCCGGCAGCTCGGCACGGGGCTGGCCCGTGAAGGTGAACGGAAGCTCCGAACCCTCCGGCGCGGCGTCCACGACCACGATCTCACCGGGGTGCAACTCACCGAAGAGGATCTTCTCGGCGAGCGAGTCCTCGATGTCGCGCTGGATCGCTCGACGCAGCGGACGTGCGCCCAGCACGGGGTCGAAGCCGCGCTTCGCGATCAGGGCCTTGGCCGTGTCGGTGAGGACGATGCCCATGTCACGATCGGCGAGACGCGCCTCCACCTGCGCGACCATGAGATCCACGATGTGCTCGATGTCGGTCTCGCTCAACTGGTGGAACACGATGATCTCGTCGACGCGGTTCAGGAACTCGGGACGGAAGTGCTGCTTCAGCTCGTCCGTCACCTTCGCCTTCATCTTGTCATAACCACCGACCGGATCGTCCGTGCGGCTGAAACCAAGGTTCACGGACTTCGAGATGTCGCGCGTACCCAAGTTCGTCGTCATGACGATAACGGTGTTCTTGAAATCCACCACGCGGCCCTGGGCGTCGGTCAGGCGACCCTCGTCCAAGATCTGCAGGAGCGAATTGAAGATGTCGGGGTGCGCCTTCTCGATCTCGTCGAACAACACGACTGAGAACGGCTTGCGCCGCACCTTCTCGGTGAGTTGGCCACCCTCCTCGTACCCCACGTATCCGGGAGGCGAACCGAACATCCGCGAAGCGGTGTGCTTCTCGGAGTACTCGGACATGTCGAGGGTGATCAGCGCATCCTCGTCGCCGAACAGGAACTCGGTCAGGGCCTTGGTCAGCTCGGTCTTTCCGACGCCCGACGGACCCGCGAAGATGAACGAACCGCTGGGGCGCTTCGGGTCCTTCAGGCCGGCCCGGGTACGGCGGATCGAGCGGGACAGCGCCTTCACGGCGTCCGTCTGCCCGATGTAGCGCCTGCCGATCTCGGCTTCCATCTGGAGCAGGCGCTGGCTCTCCTCCTCGGTCAGCTTGAACACGGGGATGCCCGTCGCGCTCGAGAGCACGACTGCGATCTCCTCCTCGCCGACCTCGGGCGGAACACCCTGGTCACCGTTCTTCCAGCTCTCCTCGAGTTTGTTGCGCTCGATGATCAGCTTCTTCTCGTCATCGCGCAGGCGGGCCGCCCGCTCGAAGTCCTGGCCATCGATCGCGGCCTCCTTCTCACCGCGCGTGACGGCGATGCGCTCGTCGATCTCGCGCAGGTCCGGCGGGGCGGTCATGCGCTGGATGCGAAGGCGGGCGCCGGCCTCGTCGATCAGGTCGATGGCCTTGTCGGGCAGGAAGCGATCCTGGATGTAGCGGTCGGCCAGCGTTGCAGCGGCGGTCAGCGCACCGTCGGTGATCGTGATGCGGTGATGCGCCTCGTAGCGGTCGCGCAGCCCCTTGAGGATCTCGATGGTGAGCGCGATGGAGGGCTCCGCCACCTGGATCGGCTGGAAGCGGCGCTCGAGGGCGGCGTCCTTCTCGATGTGCTTGCGGTACTCGTCCAGCGTCGTCGCGCCGATCGTCTGCAGCTCACCACGGGCGAGCATGGGCTTCAGGATCGATGCCGCGTCGATGGCGCCCTCGGCGGCGCCCGCACCCACCAGGGTGTGGATCTCGTCGATGAACAGCACGATGTCGCCGCGGGTCTTGATCTCCTTCAGCACCTTCTTCAGGCGCTCCTCGAAGTCACCGCGGTAGCGGGAACCCGCCACCAGCGCACCGAGGTCGAGGGTGTAGATCTGCTTGCCGCGCAGGGTTTCGGGCACGTCGCCGCGCACGATCTGCTGGGCCAGGCCCTCGACGCAGGCGGACTTGCCGACGCCGGGCTCACCGATCAGGACCGGGTTGTTCTTGGTACGACGGCTCAGCACCGTCATGACCCGCTCGATCTCCTTCTCGCGCCCGATGACCGGGTCGAGCTGGTTCTCGCGGGCGGCCTGGGTGAGGTTGCGACCGAACTGGTCCAGGATCGTCTGGTTGCCCGGCTGCTGCGGAGCCTCGGGCGCACCCGCGGTCGAGGGCTTCTCGTTGCCCTGGAACCCGGACAGCAGCTGCAGCACCTGGTTGCGGACGCGGTTGAGGTCGGCGCCCAGCTTGATGAGCACCTGGGCAGCGACACCCTCACCCTCGCGGATCAGGCCGAGCAGGATGTGCTCGGTGCCGATGTAGGGATGGTTGAGCTGCAGCGCCTCGCGCATGGACAGCTCCAACACCTTCTTGGCCCGAGGCGTGAACGGGATGTGGCCGGTCGGCGCCTGCTGGCCCTGACCGATGATCTCCTCCACCTGGGCGCGCACAGCCTCCAGCGAGATGCCGAGGGACTCCAGCGCCTTGGCCGCGACACCCTCGCCCTCGTGAATCAGGCCGAGCAGCAGGTGCTCGGTGCCGATGTAGTTGTGGTTGAGCATGCGCGCCTCGTCCTGGGCCAGGACGATCACGCGCCGCGCGCGGTCGGTGAACCGATCGAACATGAGCTCTCCTTGATCTCCGGCCGGCAGCCGGATCGCCCACACGGAACGTGGACGGTTGTTTCATCAGTCTAGTCAACGCCCCCGGCACACCGGATGTTCCCTGTTCGCCCTCGGCATAGCGGACGCCCCGGGTGCGGCACCCGGGGCGTCCGACGAGTCGTGGGGGCGGCTCAGTTGTGCGCGGCCTCGTAGGCGGCACGCACCTCGTCGCGGACACGGCCGCGATCGGAGACCTCCATGCCCTGGGCGCGCGCCCACTCGCGGATGTCGTTGGCCGAGCCGGACCCCGAGCGCGAACGACGACCCGACGTCGAGGCGGCACGGGTGACCTGCTTGCGGCCCGCGACACGGCGGCCGGAGGCGACCCAGGCGGAGAGCCCATCGCGCAGCTTCGCCGCATTCTCGGAGGTGAGGTCGATCTCGTAGGTGACACCGTCGAGAGCGAAAGTGACAGTCTCGTCGGCGGGGGTGCCGTCATTGAGCAGGTCGTCGGTGAGTTCGATACGGACACGTTGCGCCATGGCACATTCCCTTCACAAGGTTCACAAGGACGGCACTCAGCAATATGCGCCCCCGTGCCACAGATGAATGTATACCCTCGACTGGCCCTGAATCAATCGGCCAAATAGGCTTCGGGGGTGCACACGAGCGAATCCCACCTCCGCATCGGCGGAATTGATGGTCCCGGAATCACCGGGGCCACGATTGACCTCGGTCCGACCCACCCGAGCGCGGCCGGAATGCTGGAGTTAATCATTTTCACCGACGCTGACGGCGCGGTCACCTCGGCCGATCCGGCACCGGGTGCGCTGCACCGTGGCGCGGAGATGATCTTCACCGCGCGGGACTACCGCCAAGCCCTGAGCCTGGCCAACCGCCACGACTGGCAGGCCCCCTTCTTCGGCGAGTGGACGCTGGCCCGCCTCGTCGAGGACGCCCTGGGCATCGAGGTGCCGGACCGGGCACGCTGGCTCCGCGCCATCGGCGCCGAACACTCCCGGATCGCGTCGCACCTGGCCCACCTGTCGTTCCTGGGGCACCGACTGGGTGACCCCTCCCTCGAGACGGACACGGTGCGGGAGTCGCTGCGCCGGCAGACGGCGGCCTGGACCGGCAACCGGCTCCACCCCATGGTGGTCCGGCTGGGCGGGATCGCCGACGACCTCCCGTCCGGCTGGGCGGACGCCGAGCGCGCGGCTGTGGCCCGGGCGTCCGCGCTGGCCATCCGGATCGGGGAGGTCGTTGCGGACGGCTTCGGAGCCGGTGTCGCGCCCGTGTCCCCCGCCGTGGTCGACGCGTACGGGCTCGCGGGTCCGGTGGCCCGGGCGTCCGGCATGGTGACCGACCTGCGGCGCGGAGGCGGCGGGCACGCGGAGCCATGGCGGGCCGTGCGCGACCTCCTGGACGTGGCCGCCCCGGCCACCGGTGACGCCCGGGCCCGCTTCGCCCACCTGGCCGCCGAGGTGGTGGCGTCCGCATCGATGCTGGACCGGTGGCTGGACGCGTTGCCCGCCGGCCCGCTCGTGGCGCACCTGCCGAAGGTCGTCAAGCTCCCGGAGGGCGACTGGGTCGCCCGCGTCGAGGCCCCCCTCGGCCGGGCGGGCATGGTCGTCTCGTCGCGTGGCGAGAAGACCCCGTGGCGGCTGCGCCTGCGGACGCCGTCCTTCGCGAACGTCTCGTCCTGGCCGGCGGTCCTCCCCGGCACGGCGATGGCCGACCTGGACATCGCCATCGCGTCCCTGCCCTGGGTGGCGGGCGACCTCGACAAGTGACGCGGACATGAGAAGAGCCCCCGGCCCAGGGCCGGGGGCTCTCACGTGATCTCAGTTGGCGTGACGCGCCTGGACCTCGGCGACGAACGGCTGGGCCAGTCGCTGGAGGTCGAGGTCGACGACGGTGGGCGCCTCGACGGTGTCCCACTCCGACTCACCCTCGGTGACACGGCGTCGTGGGAGGGAGAAGACCTCCGCACCCTCGTCGACCGCGGTGGCGGTGGCCAGGTCGTGGCGCAGGCCGGTGTTCTCCACCCGCAGCGCCTCGTTGTCGCCGCGAAGGCGGGAGACCTGCATGTGGGCCTCACCGAGGACCACCTTGGTCTGGACGAGCTCCTCCTTGGTCTCGGCGAGCTCCACCTTGGTGTGGACGAGCTCCTCCGTGGTGGAGTCCAGCTCGTCCCGCGTCTCGTCCAGCGCACCGGTGACGGCTTGGATGCGGGCCTCCACCGTGGTGAGGACGCTGCGCTGGGTGGCGTGGAGCTGCTGGGTGCGCGCGCGCTCGGCGGCGCGGGCCTCAGCGGCCTCGGCCAGCGAGCGGAGGCGCCACTCACGGAACTCGACGAGGGCGGCCCACGTGGCCAGGAAGCCCGCCGCGAGGGCGACGACGACCGCAGCCCAATCGAGGAAGGGCACCCATTGGTTGGCCACCATGAGGGCGAGGGAGGCGACGGTACCGAGGACCAGGCTGGAGATGAGGAGGACGCGGCGGCGCGTCCGGGGCGCGGGGGAAGACAGGGAGGTCACAGACCTAGGCTACCTCGGAAAGGCTAGCGCACCGATGTGCCGGGCGGGGTGTCGGAGTCGGAACCGAGGTCGTTCGGGGAGTCCCGGTCGTCCGGAAGCCGGCAAGCCGATTCGAGGGCGCGTCCGGCCACCACCCACCCGGCGGAGGCGACGACCGCCACGCCGGCATGCACGACGCGCTCGACCGCCAGGGGCGCGGGCAGCGCGTCCGCCGCGGCCCAGGCCAGCGCCGCGTAGCCCCCCAGCAGCAGGGCTCCGCCCACTTGGGACGTCTTACCCAGCAACACGCGCCTGACCGCCTGGGTCGGGTCGAGGGCCGCACGGTCGCGCGCCAGCGTCCGTCGCGTGCGCAGGGCCAGCCAGGCGATCCCCAATGCGACGACGAGGATCGACACCCAGGAGGCGAACCCGGCGATCGGCAGCGACGATCCTCGCCCCTGCCACCACGCCAGCGTCAGGCGCACGACGAGGAGCGCCCCCACGGCCGCCCCCAGAACGCGGAGCGGCCGGGTGGGTCGGATCCTGGGCCCTTCGGTCACGGAAGGTGGATCGTGACGCCCTCGACCCGCTCGACGCCCGTGGTGTCGAGACCGGCGACGAGGTCGGCGACGGAACCGCGTCCGGGCAGTTGGGCGGCCGGGTCGGCCTCGAGCCACGGCACGAGGACGAAGGCCCGCTCATGGGCGCGCGGGTGCGGCAGGGTGAGCTCGTCCTCGTCGCGGACGCGATCGCCCAGCGTGATGAGGTCGATGTCGATCGTGCGCGGGCCCCACCGCTCCTCGCGCACCCGGCCGAGGTAGGTCTCGATCGCCTGGACCCGCTCCAGGAGGACGTCGGACGACATCATGGTCTCGGCGATCAGCACGATGTTCAGGAAGTCGGGCTGGTCGGTCTTGCCGACGGGGGCAGTGCGGTAGACGGAAGAGACGTCGGTGACCACGACGTCGGGGGTGGAGGCGATGAGGTCGACGGCGCGCTGCAAGGAGTCGGCGACGTCCCCCAGGTTGCCGCCGAGGGAGAAGACGATCCGCCGCAGGGGCTTCATGCCGCTCAGGGTGTCCAGGTCGAGTTCGACGGGGTAGCTCACGGTTTCCTCCTCGTGCACGTGACAGCGACGTCCCCGAAGGGGACGCTGATCGGTGCGTTGGGTTTGTGGACGGTGACGGTCGCCCGCTCGACGAGCGGATCGGCCAGACAGGTCTCGGCGAGGCGCCCGGCGAGGGTTTCGATGAGGTCGACCGGGTCACGCTCCACGTCCGCCACGAGGGCGTCCGCAAGACCACCGTAGTCCACTGTGGTGGTGAGGTCGTCGGTCAGGTTCGGACGGTGGACGTCCAATTCGGCATCGACGACGAACTCCTGGCCCTCGCGCCGCTCGAAGTCGAACACGCCGTGGTGTCCGGTCGCCCGGATCCCGGTCAGCCGGATCGTGACGAGGTGGTCGTCGGTCATGGCCGCCCCAACCGTTCGGCGACGGCGATGGCGTCGCGGGTGGAGCGGACGTCGTGGACCCGGACGCCCCACACCCCACGCTCGGCGAACCGACCCGAGAGGTAGGCGGTCGCGGTGTCCCGCTCGCGCGGGGGTCGGGGCGCGTCCGCGGACCCTAGCAGGGTGCCGAGGAAACGCTTGCGGCTCACGGCCAGCAGGAGCGGGAGGCCCAGCGCGTCCAGGGCGTCCCAGCCCTGCAGGACCGCCCAGTTGTGCTCGGCGGTCTTGGCGAAGCCGATGCCCGGGTCGAGCACCAGGCGCTCCGGGGCGATGCCGGCCGCCAGGGCGGCGTCCCGGCAGGCCGCGAGCTCGCGCGCGACGTCCGCCGCGACATCGGCGTAGACCGCGTTCTCCCCCATCTCGCGCGCGTGCCCGCGCCAGTGCATGGTGATGTACGACCCGCCCAGGTTCGCCACCGTGGCGAGCATGTCCGGGTCGGCGAGACCACCCGAGACGTCGTTGATCCACGTCGCGCCCACGTCGAGCGAGGCGGCCGCAACCGAGGCCCGGGTGGTGTCCACCGAGACCTGGACGCCGGCGTCCGCCAGCGCCCGGACGACCGGGACGACCCGGGCGAGCTCGGTCGCCTCGTCGACGCGGTCGGAGTCGGGGCGGGTGGACTCCCCGCCGACGTCGACGATGTCGGCGCCCTCGGCGACCAGGTGCAGGCCGTGCGCGATGGCGGCGTCCGTCTCCGCCCACGAACCGCCGTCCGAGAAGGAGTCGGGCGTCACGTTGAGGACGCCCATCACGAGCGTGCGCGCCATGGCGCTCACCCGATGATGAGGCCCATGGCCTCGGCGCGGGTGGCGGCGTTGAGGAGCACCCCGCGGACGGCCGAGGTGACGGTCTTGCTGCCCGGCTTGCGGACGCCGCGCATCGTCATGCACTGGTGCTCGGCCTCGACGACGACCATCACGCCCTGGGGATTGAGGTGCTCGACCAGGGCATCCGCGACCTGCCCGGTCAGCCGCTCCTGCACCTGGGGGCGCCGCGCGTACACGTCGACGAGGCGGGCGAGCTTGGACAGCCCCGTGATCTTGCCGTCCTTGCTCGGGATGTAGGCCACATGGGCCACGCCATGGAACGGCAGCAGGTGGTGCTCGCACGTGGACCACACCTCGATGTCCTTCACGAGCACCATCTCCTCGTGCTCGAGGTCGAAGGTGACACCGAGGTGGTCGGCCGGGTCCTGGTCGAGGCCGGAGAACATCTCGGCGTACGCGCGGGCGACCCGCTCGGGGGTGCCGACGAGGCCGTCGCGGTCCGGATCCTCGCCGATGGCGTGGAGGATCTCCCGGACGGCCGCGGTCAGGCGTTCCTGGTCAACGGCCATGTCAGCGCTCCTGCGGGGGTTGGGGAGCCTGCCCGGGCGGATACGGGCCCTGACCGGGTCCCCCGGGCGGGTACGGGGCGTTCGGCGGCGGGTACGCGCCGGGCTGGTTCCAGGGACCGGGCGCCTGCGGCGGTTGGCCGTAAGGACCGGGCTGCTGCGGCGGCTGGCCGTAGGGACCGGGCGGCTGGCTGCCCCACGGCCCGGCGGGCGGGCCCGGCTGCCAGGGGCCCGGCTGGCCCGGGGGCTGCTGACCCCACGGGTTCTGCCCCGGACCACCGGGGAGGCCGGCGGGCTGGGGGCCGGGGGCCACGGCGTCCGGCACCTTGCGCTCGGGCGGGTCGATGGGGGGAACGTCGGAGGGCACGCGGTCGGGCGAGCCCGTCCAGGCCGGACGCCGCGGGCGCTTCTTCAGCGGTTCGAAGATGCGGGCGACGTGTTCCTTGTCGAGGGTCTCGTGCTCGAACAGCTGGCGGACGAGCTCGTCGAGGACGTCGCGGTTCTCGTCGAGGACGTCGAACGCCTCCTGGTGGGCGGTGGCGATGAGGCTCTTGACCTCGGCGTCGATGCGACCGGCGACGTCCTCGGAGTAGTCGCGCGAGCCGCCCATGCCGGCCTGCATGCCGAGGAACGGCTCGCCGTTGTCGGCGCCGAACTTCACCGCGCCCAGGCTCTCGGTCATGCCGTACTGCGTGACCATCGCACGGGCGACCTTCGTGGCCTTCTCGATGTCGTTCGCGGCACCGGTCGTCGGGTCGTGGAACACCAGTTCCTCAGCGGCGCGTCCGCCCAGCATGTACGCCAGCTGGTCGAGCAGCTCGCCGCGGGTCTGGGAGTACTTGTCGGCGTCCGGCATGACCATCGTGTAGCCGAGCGCCCGGCCCCGGGGCAGGATCGTGACCTTCTGCACGGGGTCGTTGCCGGGCATCGCCGCCGCCACGAGGGCGTGACCACCCTCGTGGTAAGCGGTGATGAGCAGCTCGCGCTCGTTCATCACCCGCGTGCGCTTCTGCGGGCCGGCGATGACGCGGTCGATGGCCTCATCGAGGTTCTCCTTGGTGATCCACTGGCGGTTCTGGCGCGCCGTCAGCAGGGCGGCCTCGTTCAGGACGTTGGCCAGGTCGGCGCCGGTGAAGCCGGGGGTGCGCTTGGCGACCGAGGCGAGCTCCGCGTCCGCCGCCATGGGCTTGTTCTGCGCGTGGACGCGCAGGATCTGCAGGCGTCCGTTCATGTCGGGTGCCTCGACGGGGATCTGCCGATCGAACCGCCCCGGACGCAGCAGCGCCGGGTCGAGCACGTCGGGCCGGTTGGTGGCCGCGAGGAGGACCACGCCACCCTTGACGTCGAAGCCGTCCATCTCGACCAGCAACTGGTTCAGGGTCTGCTCACGCTCGTCGTGCCCACCGCCCATGCCGGCGCCGCGGTGGCGTCCGACGGCGTCGATCTCGTCGATGAAGATGATGGCCGGGGCGGCCTCCTTGGCCTGTTCGAAGAGGTCACGGACGCGGCTGGCGCCGACACCGACGAACATCTCGACGAAGTCCGAACCCGAGATCGAGAAGAACGGGACGCCGGCCTCGCCGGCGACCGCTCGCGCCAGCAGGGTCTTGCCGGTGCCCGGGGGTCCGTACAGCAGGACGCCCTTGGGGATCTTGGCGCCGACGGCCTGGAACTTGGCCGGCTCGGAGAGGAATTCGCGGATCTCCTGCAACTCCTCGATGGCCTCCTCGCAGCCGGCGACGTCGTCGAAGGTCGTGCGCGGGGTGTCCTTGTTGGCGATCTTGGCCTTGCTCTTGCCGAAGCCCAGCACGCGGTTGCCGCCCTGGGCGGAGTTCATCATGAAGAGGAACAGTCCGCCGATGAGCAGGAACGGCAGCACGCCCATCAGGAACAGCGACATGAACCCGTTGCCCGGGTTCTCGCCGCGCCACTGGTCCAGCGTGCCTGCCTCGACACGCTCGTTGAGGCGCTCGATGATGTCCTGGCTCTGGGTGCCGACCCAGTTGGCGCGCAGGCGGGCACCGTTCTCCTTGTATTCCAGGCGGATCTCCTGGTCACCGTCGACCATGACCACCTCGAGCAGCGGGTCGTTGCCCTCGATCGCCTGGATGACCTGCGACGTCGGGACCTGCTGGTAGCGGCTCGACGCCGAGAACAGGTTCATCCCGATGATGACCACCAGGAAAACGGCGAGGATCCACAGGAACGGACTGCGGAGGAGCCGTGGTGCTTTCATTCCACTCCCTGTCTGGGCGCGAGTTGGGGACGCCGTTGAGCGTACCGGAGGCAACCAAGGTCACCGATCCCGCTCAGCGGTGCAGCGCCCTCCGGGCCAGGGTGTTGCCCAGGAACTGCACCGACTGCACCAGCACGACGATGAGGCCGACGGTGATCCAGGTGATCGCCCAGTCGAATCGCTGGTAGCCGTAGCTGAGCGCGAACGCGCCGAGGCCACCGCCCGCGACGATCCCCGCCAGCGCCGACATGTCGACGACGGCCACGAAGAGGTACGTGTAGGCCAGGATCAGCGGGGCCAGCGCCTCGGGGATCACGACCGTCCGGACGATTGTCCAGGTCGACGCCCCCATGGAGCGTGCCGCCTCGATGACACCCGGGTCCAACGCCACCAGCGACTGCTCCACCAGGCGCGCCGAGGCGAACGACACCATGATCGCCAGCGGGAAGATGAAGGCGTTCGTCCCGATCGTCGAGCCCACGACCGTCAGCGTCAGCGGGCCGACAGCGGTGATGAAGATGATGAACGGGATCGGCCGGAAGAAGTTGATCACCAGGTTGAGGATGGTGAACAGGACCTTGTGCGGGCGAAGGCCCCCGCGCCGGGTCAGGTAGAGCAGGACGCCGACGCCCAGGCCGACCAGCCCGCCGACACCCAGCCCCACCGAGACGATGTAGAGCGTGGTCCCGATGGCCTCGAGGAAGATGTCTCCGTTGACCGAGAAGTCGAACTTCATCGCAGGTCCTCCCGGTCGTGCTCCTCGTATCCGCCGGACGCCTCGAGTTCGGCCAACGCGGCCGCGACCGCGGCGTCCGGGCCGTCGAGGGCGTAGGTGAGCGACCCGTAGGGACGCTCGGAGATCTCGACGATGCCGCCGTAGACCAGTTGGGCCGCCACCCCGTGGCGGGCGAACACGGCGGCGCGGTCACCCGAGGCGTCCGCGTCGTCGGTGACCGGCACCGTGACGATCCGACCCGGGTGGGTGCGCGCCAAGCGGGCCAGCGCGTCCGCCGACGGCCGGTCGCGCAGGGCCGTGTGGACGAACCGCCGCGTCACCTCCTGCTGCGGGCGGGCGAAGATCGAGTAGACGTCGCCGGACTCGACGGCGTGGCCGTCCTCCATGATCAGGACGCGGTCGCACAGGTAGCGGACGACGTCCATCTCGTGCGTGATGAGGACGATCGTGACGCCCAGTTCGTCGTTGACGCGGCGCAGCAGGTCCAGCACCTCACGGGTGGTCTGGGGATCCAGCGCCGACGTGCACTCGTCGGCCAGCAGGATCTTCGGGCTGGTCGCGAGCGCGCGGGCGATGCCGACGCGCTGCTTCTGGCCCCCGGACAGCTGCGCGGGGTGGACGTCGGCCTTGTCGGTGAGCCCGACGAACTCGAGCAACTCCGCGACGCGGGCCTTGCGGCGGGCGGCGTCCCACCGGGCCAGGCGCAGCGGGTAGGCGATGTTCTCGGCGATCGTCTTGGACTGGAACAGGTTGAACTGCTGGAAGATCATCCCGATCTCGGGACGGACGCTGCGCAGCTCCTTCTCCGTCATGGCGGACACCTCGAAGCCGTCCACGACGATGCGGCCCTCCGTCACGGGTTCGAGCCCGTTGACCAGACGGACCAGCGTCGACTTGCCGGCTCCGGAGAAGCCGATGACGCCGAAGATCTCCCCGGCCGCGATGGCCAGGGAGACGCCGTTGACGGCGTGCACCGGCTTCGATCCCTCGAAGACCTTGTGCACGCCGTCGAACGTGATGATGGGGTCGGCCATCGTCGTGGGGCGACCTCAGGCGAGGTCGGCCGTGACCTCGTCGAGGATCTGCTTGAGCTCCTGCGGGGTCTTGTTGACCAGGACCGCCGAGTCCGCGGACTGCTCGCTCAGCGCGGCCTGGAACTCCTTGTCGGCCAGGATCTCGCCGAGCTTGAGCAGGTTGGGGTTGGTCGCGTCGGCCTCGCGGACGACCAGCACGTTGATGTACGGCTGCGACGCCTCGTTGCTCGGGTCGTCCTCCACCAGGGCGGACTCCGGATCCAGCCCGGCGTCGTTGACGAAGTCGTTGTTCACGACCGCGCCCGCGATGGACGGCAGGGCGGTGACCGTCTGCTGGGCGTCCATCGGGGAGACCTTGACCTTGGACTCGGCGGCGACGATGTCCTCCTCGCCGGCGATGACGCCGGTGCCGTCCTTGAGCTTCAGCAGGCCGGCCGAGGCCAACAGGTGGATGGCGCGGGACTTGTTGGTCTCGTCGTTCGGGACGGCGATCTGGGAGCCGGCCTCGATGGCGTCGACCGAGGTGAACTTCTGCGAGTACAGCGCCAGCGGGTAGATGGCGGTGGACGCGATGGGCACGAGCTTGCCGTTGTTGTCCTTGTTGTAGCGCGCCAGGTACAGGATGTGCTGGAACTGGTTGGCATCGAGCGAACCGTCCGAGACGGCCGGGTTCGGCGTGGTGTAGTCGGTGAAGTCCTTGATCTCGACCTTGAGGCCGGCGGCCTGGGCCTTGGACTTGAAGACGTCCCACTCGGGGGACGCCGCTCCGACGACGCCGAGCTTGATCGGCTTGTCGGCGGCCGCGGTGCCGGACGCGGCGGGCTGGGCCCCGGCGGAGCAACCGGCCAGAGTCAGGGACAGGGCGGCGATGGCAGCGACGAGCGGCTTGGAAATGCGCATGACAGAGGGATTCCTTCTCAGAGGTGGTGATACGGGGAGGTTGAGGTGCGAGGGGGGCGGGACGGCGAGCGTCCTGGGCGTGCGGCTCAGCCGCGACAGCACATGGAGCTCGCCCGCATCATGTCGATGTGGAGGCGCGCCCAGCAGCACATCGGCTGCACGAGCTCGAGCTGACGCCTCACGACTGACCTCCACGGAACAGGGCCGGGTCCGATCACCACGGCTGCTTCTACGATAGTCCTGTCAACCACTTCCACCGAACTCGTCCGCACCGCGAGATGCAATCAGGCCTCGCGGCCCTCCTGCCCCGCCCGCACGAAGTCGGCGAGCGCCTCGTCGACGACCGCGCCACACCGGTTGACCAGGGTCATCGCCTCGGTCGAGGTGAGGCCGTGCCGCACCGCGGCGTCCGCCACCTCGTCCACGAACACCCCACGGAACCGGACGAAGGCCGCCACCACCTCGGTGAGGAGGCACCCGGACAAGCCCTCGGGCAGGGGGTCGTCCCCACCCGAGCGCGCGGCGTCACCGCAGCCCTTGTCCAGCAGTGCGCTCAGCGTGCTGCGCGCGAACCGCCGGTGCCCGCCGGGAGTGGTGAACGCCTCGATCTCGCCGGCGGCGCTCCACCGGCGCAGCGTGGCCGGGGACACTCCCAGCATCGCGCTGGCCTCCTGGACCGAGAGCCAGGTCTCGTTCATCCGTGTGGTCGCGGTCATCGGCCCACCTCGGCGGTGGAGCCGTCCAGCCGGGAGTTGCTCGGCCCGAGCCGGGCGTCCCCCTTGTGGCACTGGGCGCAGTAGCTGGGCTGGTGGCACACCGCGCACGCGAGCGGTCCGTTGGCCAGCCGCAGCGAGGTCGCGTGGCTGTACAGCATCTGGTCGTGCTCCACGTTGATCGCGCCGCTGTCGTGGCAGTCCACGCAGTAGCTCGGCTTGTGGCAGGCGGCGCAGCTCGTCCCGACGCCGTCGAGCGAGGTCGCGAGCTTGGCATGGTCGAAGGCGAACAGCCCCCGGTTGTGGTCGTCCGGACGCGGGCCGAGCGGGACGGGGTCCATGACCGCGGAGATCTTCTGCGCCTCGGGTGGGACGTCCGGCCCGGTCAACTGGGGGAACGTGTGGCAGGTGTCGCACGTGGACGGGATCGTGGTCTTGGTGACGACCTTGTCGACCACCTCGTAGTGGGCGCCGTCGTGGCAGCGGAAGCAGCCCGTGCCCGCCTGGTGGCCCAGGTTGTTGGCATAGGTGCCCGGGCCGGTCTCCATGCCGGCGGTGACGAGTTGGGAGTACAGCCGGGTCAGCTCCTGTGTCGACTCCTGCACCGCCTCGGCCTTCTGCTGCGCGACCAGCGGGTACTCGGACCCGTAGAAGGCCGGAAGGGCGGCGATGTCGGCGAGGTCCTTCTCCTCGCCCTCCCACGGCCCGCTCAGCAGCTCGACGGCCTTCTTCTTCAGGAACGGCAGCGACGGGTCGAGCTTCCCCAGCGCGAGCGCGTCGTCGACGGCCTGGTCCGCCGTGGGGATGTCGTGGCCCACCCGGTTGTGACAGGTGATGCAGCTCATCGTGACGACCTCGTCGCGCTCACGCATCCGCTGGACGTCGAGCGCGGCGTTGTTGGAGTCGCGAATCTGTCCGACGGCGATGAAGGTGCGCTCCGCGCCCGTCTTGGGGTCGGTGAAGCTGACCGAATCGATCGTCTGCTGGTGCGCGTCCGTGGTCGTGAACTCGACCGGCGTCTCGATGTGCCAGTGGACGCCCAGCGCGTCCGGGCTGCCGGCCTTGGCCGGCCGCATGACGACGGCGAGGTCCTTGCGGGTGTTGCTCTCGTCGGAGGCGTACGTGGTGCGCAGCACGAGCCGGTTCGGCCCGAGGTTCCCACCGAGGGAGGACACCTGGTGGCAGTTGGTGCACGTGTCGGTGCTCTGGGGCATCTTCCCGTGCTCGATCGGCGGGATCGGCGTGGGGTAGGTGTTGAACACGAGGTTCTTCAGCTCACGGGTGCCCTCGAGCTTGGCCTTCACGAAGCCGGCGACCGTCGGGGTGACGTGGCAGTCGCCGCACGTGGCCGCCTCCGCGTGGGGCGAGGCGTGATAGGCCTTGTCCTGCGGCTCCATGGTGTGGCAGAGCGTGCAGAACGGGACGCTCTCGGAGTAGTGGACGACCTCCATGCCGCCCACGGCGAGGGCCACCCCCACCGCGAGGGTGCCGAAGATGAGCGCCAGGGCGCCACCGAGCGTCTTCGGACGTGGGGTCCACCGGCGGACGAACCCCACGACCGGGTCGACCACACGCGCGCGGAAGCCCCGGCGCGGCTGCGCCGGGGTCTGGGGCGACGCCGACCCGGGTGGATCCGCTGGGCCGCCGACCTCGTCCGGAACGGGTTCGGCGGGTTCGGGCGCGTTGGTCACGGTGCCAACTCCTCGAGGATGGACGTCATGGTGGCCGGAGCCAGACCGCCGACACGGATGTCCTTGACCGTGCCGTCGGGAGCGATGAAGTAGTGGGCCGGGATGGCGCCCACGGCGTACGCCTCGGCGATCTCGTTCGTCGCGTCGACCCCGATCGGCATGGTCAGCCCGACGCGCTCGGCGTACGAACGGACGGCCTCCGGGGACTCCTGGATGTTGACCCCCAGGACCACGACACCCCGATCCGCGAACGCCTTCGAGGCGGCTTCGACATCGGGCATCTCGGCTTGGCAGTTGGTGCACCAGGTGGCTCCGAACGTGACCCAGACACCCTTGCCCCGCAGCTCCGAGAGCGTGATCTTCTTGCCGTCCCAGGTCGTGTAGGTGAAGTCGGTCGCCGGCTGCCCGAGAGTGGGCGGCGGCAGCCGGGAGGTGCCGTCGAGACGGACGACCGTCGAGCCGCCTGTCTGCGAGGCGCGGTCCTGCCGCTCCTGCATCTGGACGATCTGCCAGCCGCCCAGGACGACGGCCGCCGTCACCAGCAGGACGAACAGCTGGCCCAGCCTGCTCGAGCGGATCCGCTCGCGCGGGTCACGACGCACCACGGTGGACGCCGTGGGCGCGAGCACGTCGACACCCCGCGTCGCCTCGGCCCCGGTCACCTCGAACAGTTCGTCGTCGTCCTCGATGTGGTCCCTCATGATCCGTTCCTTCCCGTTCCGTCACTCCCCCGGCCACGATCAGGAGACGCCGTAGGAGTGCAGGCCGCCGAAGATCGCGTTGCCGAAGAAGGTGAAGATCACCGACGAGAAGGCCAGCACGAGGAGCCAGGCCGCACCGCGTCCGACCCAGCCGCGCGCGACGCGGGCGTGCAGGTAAGCGCCGTAGATGAGCCACGTGACGAGTGACGCGGTCTCCTTCGGGTCCCAGCTCCAGTACCGGCCCCACGCGATCTCGGCCCACACCGCGCCCAGCACGATGACGGCCGTGAGCAGGGGGTAACCGATGACGACCGCGCGGTACCCGAGGCGGTCCAGGACGTCCTGCTTGGGCAGCACATGGCTGAACCTGCCCGGGAAGTAGGAGTTGACCAGGTAGAGGACGGCGGCGGCGAAGGAGACCAGGAACGCGCCGTAGGCGAAGATCGCGACGACGATGTGGATGGTCAGCAGGAAGCTGTTCTGCAGCGCCGGCACGAGCGGGTCGGCGGTCGAGTCCCAGGACAGGGCGTACAGCTGGATGACCACCGTCATCGGCAGGGCGACGAGCGCGAGGGTGCGGGCCCGGTACTTCCACTCGAAGAGGAGGTACATGAGCAGGAAGCCCCAGGCCATCGACACGGCGAACTCGTGCTGGGTGACGAAGGGGCCACGGCCCGTCTCGATCGTGCGCATCACCAGGGCCAGCGTCAGCAGGCCGAGGGCGCCCCAGGCGAGCCAGGAGGAGTAGCGCGCGATCGCGCCGGGGTTGGAAGCGCGTCCTTGACGGGACGCCGCGGGCTCGGCCTCGAACCCGGCGAGGTCGTCGACGAGGTCGCCGCCCACCAGGACCCGGGTCTTCCTCCTGGCGCCCGCGGTGACCATCTGGTGGCCCTGGACCGCGGCCCAGATGTACCCGATGGAGGCGAGCACCGTGGCCGCGAGGGCCACCATGATGGCGTATTGGGCGTAGAGCAGCATGGCGTTCTCTCCTTGGGCTCAGCGCTCGCGCTGGGCGTCGTCGTTCTGGATGCGGTGGAGGAGGTCGGCGAACACCGGCTCCATGCCGGGGTCGCGCTTGTTGGGGGCGCCGAGCATCACGCGGGTGGTGCCGTCCGTATTCGGACGGACACGCGCCCAGATGCGGCGATGCGGCAGGAAGAACACGAGGCAGCTGCCGAGGATGAGCAGGGCGCTGCCCACCCACACCAGCACCGAGCCCGGGTCCTTCTTGATGGTCACGCCGGTGTACTGGCGGTTGCGCTCGAAGGTCCACGTCAGGCCCTCGGCCTCGACGGAGTCGCCCTGGGTGAGCACCTCGACGGTCGGCGTCGTGGAGCCCGTCCTGCTGATCTCGAGCGCCACCGATCCGGCGGGGAGTTCGGGCAGGACCTTGCCGGACGCCGCCTGCACGACGTAGACCGACAGCCCCTTGGTCGGGATCGTGAACTGGCCGATGGTGCGGGTGCCGTCGTTGGAGCGCCACGCCATCGCGACCGTCTCGGCGAAGACATCGGAGCCACCCTCGGTCACCTTGACGTCGGCCCCCACCCCGAAGAAGGACTGGTGGAACCAGACGTCGTCGAAGATGAGCGGCTCGTTCACCCGGATCTCCTGGCGCGCGACCGACTGTCCGTCCTTGAACACCTCGAGGTCGGAGACGTAGTCCTTCGGGGCGCCGTTGTCGTAGTAGGCGTCGTGGAACGAGTGCGCCAGCACCGTCAGGCCGGTGCCGTGGCCGACCTCGACGGGGACACCCACGGGGGCGACGAACTGGTCGTCCCGGAAGCCCATGGAGGCCGACACCACGAAGCCCAGCAGGATGATGATGAAGCTGATGTGGGCGATCACCGTGCCGAACGGCGCCCAGCGGAACTTGTCGCCGTACAGGTCCGCGCCGTCCGTCACCTCGGCCTCGACGGTGCGGAAGTGGCCGCGCTGGAGGCCGGCCCGGACGCGCTGGGCCGCACCCTCGGCATCCATCGGGAGGTCGAAGGCGGCGCGGAGCGGGGCGTGGGTGAAGAAGGCCTCGCGCAGGGACACGTGGGGGCGCGTGGCGCTGCGCCACAGGCGTGGGGCGCGGTTCACCGAGCAGGCCAGGATGCTCGTGGCGAGCAGCGCGAAGAGCGCCTTGAAGTACCAGGTGCCGAACACGCTGTAGAGGCCGAGGGCGGAGAGGATCGGGGCCCAGCCGCCGTACTTCTGCCGGGGGCCGTTCTCGTACCAGGCCTGGAAGACCTCCGGGTCGGCCAGCGCCTCGGGCGTGGCCTGCATGATCATCGTGCCGGCCAGCGTGAGCAGGCCGAGGACGAGGATCAGCCCCAGTCCGGTGCGCATCGAGATGAGGAAGTGCCACACCATCTCCAGCGGGTTCCCCCGGTGGCCCGGGTGGCTCGTGCCCTTGCGCCGAGGGGCGGCCGGGGCGACGGCGTCGAGCAGGTCGACCCCGTCGAGCAAGTCGACCTGGCCCTGGCGGGCGGTCGGGCGTTCCTTCACGTGCGAGCTCATCGGATTCTCTTTCAGACGGGGAACTGCGGGGAGAACTGGGCCAGGCGGGCGAGCAGGTTGGTCAGCATCAGGAAGCCGACCACCATGAGGAGGGCCCCGGTCACGATCGACACCAGCGCCGCATGGTCGGTCAGCCAGGCGAGGCGGTTGCGCACGGCGTCCGCCCCGAGTGCGACGAGCACGAACGGGAGGCCGAGGCCGAGGGCGAAGACGACGAGCAGGAGGGTCCCCTGCCCGAAGGTGTCGTTCAGGGAGGCGAGCCCGATGATCGCGCCCAGCGTCGGCCCGACGCAGGGCGTCCAGCCGGCGGCGAAGACGACGCCGAACAACACCGACCGCAGCACGCTCGGGCGGGAGGTGACGACCGCACCCGAGGCGTCCCGTCGGACGAGGCGGGCGGTGCCCAGGGAGAACTGGTTGCGCAGGAACGGGATGGTGATGAGGCCCGCCACGTGCAGGCCCATCACGATCAGCAGGACGCCGGCGACCTGGCGGATGACGTCCACGTAGCCGCGCAGCAGGTAGCCCACCAGGCCGATGGACGCCCACAGGCCCACGAACACGACCGCGAAGCCGACGACGAAGGCGAGCGACTGCTGCAGGGCCACGACACGGTTGGTGCGCCGGCCGGCGGGGGTTCCGCCCACGATGTAGCCGATCCACACCGGGACCATCGGCAGGCAGCACGGCGAGGCGAAGCTCGCCACCCCCGCGAGGAACGCCACCGCCAGGCCGACCTCCACCATGACGTCAGCCCTTGGTCTCGGGCGTCGGGGCCGCGGACGGCAGGGCCTCGGGCTTCACGCTACCCACGTGGCTCTTCACGGTCTCGGCGAAGACGGATTCGGGCGCGATCTCGACGACCTTGTCCCAGGCGGCCTTCATCTCGTCCGTGCGCTGCGTCGTCATGTACAGGAAGCCCAGGTCGTAGAAGACCTCCGGGTTCGTCGGGTAGAGCTGGGCGGCCTGGTTCCAGACCTCCTCGGCCCTGGTCAGATCGCCCTGGTTGAAGGACGTGGCGCCGATCGCGACGAGGGCCTGCTCGTTGGTCGGGTCGATGTCGAGGACCTTCTGCAACCAGTCCGCCGCCTGCTTGTAGTCGCCGGCGGCGTAGTACACGTCGGCCAGGCCGTGGAGCGTGGTGAGATCCTGTGGGTTCGCCTGCAGCTTGCCCATCAGCTCGGCGACCTTGGCCTGGTCGAGGCCCTGGGCCGCCGGGGTCGCGCTCGCGCCCTCGGCTGCGGTCATCGCGGGCAGGTCGGACGGCGGCTTGCCGATCTGGTAGACGCCGAAGATGACCGCTGCCACCACGGCGATCCCCGCGAGCCACTTGCCCCAGACGGGGAAGCTCCTGCGGGTAGGGGCGGCGGCCTGGCGAGCGGCCGTGCTGCGGGCGGCGGCCAGGTCGGCGAGCTCGGCGTCCGGGCCGGTGAGGAGGCCGTAGAGGCGGTCGGCCTCGGCCTGCTTCTTGTCGGCCCAGCCACGCAGCTCCTGGGGCGCCCCGTCGAGGAACTCGCCCAGCCGGCGGTGGGCGTCCTCCAGCGCGTCGTCCTGGGTGCCCGCCGGCAGGCCCAGGCGACCCAGGAGTTCGGTGCGCACCTGCGTGGTGGTGGCGGTGTGTACGGGGGACATCAGCGGTGGTGCTCCTCTGCAATGCCGGGCGCCGGCGCGCACGGGCTGGTACATCAAGTGTCGTTTTGAGCGATTTGTCGCACGATCCGCCGGAGGGTCCATTTCGGATAGAGAGAGGGACACAACCTCCTCAACCCCCCGGTCAACCGTTCGTGTAGCGGACGCCCTGGTGGTCCTTCCCGTGGCAGGTCAGGGTGCACGTCCCGCCGGTGGCCGTCTTGGTGAAGGTGACCGTCTTGTCGGCGGCCAACCGACTCGGCGTCACGTTGGGCGAGAAGCTGACGATCGCCTCCCCGGACACGGATTGCCCCTGGACGACGTCGGTCGCGGCGTGCGTGCGGAAGTGGCACTCGGCGCACAGCGCATTGCCCTGTCCTGCACCCGGGGTGTCGATGTCAGTGCCTCCCGAGCCGGTGTAGGCCATGCCGGCCACGTGCATGCCGTGCCAGCCGAAGTTCGTCGCTGTCGTGGCCCCCTCGCCCCGGACGGTGGTGTAGGGCGTCTGAGCGTGGCAGGTCAGGCACAGTGCGAAGTTGGAAGTCTTGCGGTACTCGCCGCGCACCGGCAGTGTCCGGTTCTCGTACGGACGGATCAGGATGCCGCGGTTCTGCGAGGCATGCACGGGGAGGGACGCCGTCGGGTCGGTGCCCACCGCGGTGTCTCCACTCGTGTGACACATGGTGCACCGGATTGTGTCGCCGGGGGTCAGGCTCCAGAGCCGGTAGGGCGAGTAGCCGCTGAGGCTGTCAGCCATCTTCGAGGACTGGTTGCGCCCCGGGGCCTCGACCGGGTGGTAGGAGGCGTTCGCGGGGTTGAGGGCGAGCGCGACGTCCGTCCTGTCCCGTGACGGCTTCGCCGGATCGTCCTCCAGTTGCGTGGCGAATCCTGAGTGGCACTTGTAACAGACCTGCTGTTCGGTGGTCAGGGGGGCCATCGAGCCGTCCAGGGGGGTGTACGTCGGCGCTGTCCCCGCCCCACCGAAGACGGGCTGGACGCCGCTGGTGCCGTACCCGCCCGACACCGTCCAGGACGACGTGTCCGCGTCGTACTCCTGGGGCGTCGCCGTGAGGTTGTGGGGGTTGTGGCAGTCGGAGCACTGGCTGTGCCGCGTGGTGAGCCCCTTGGCCACCTCGTCCTTGGCGGTGGTGTGCCCGGCCGCAGTGAGGTCGTGGCTGTAGAAGGAGCGGGACTCCACGTCGTTCGGAGGCGCCGCCGCGAACTGCGCCGAGACGTCGACGGGCCCGCCGAGCCCGGCCGAGCCATGGCACGTGTCGCACTGGGCGGTCTGCGAGTCCGCCTTGACCAGGTTCGCCGACTGCGCGGAGTGCGTGCCGTGGCACGTGGCGCAACTCCCACCGCCGGGGCTGAACGGCTGGTGAACCTTGGACGCCACGGCAGCCGCAGCGGCCTCTGCCGCGGCCGCGGCCGTCGCGGGCGCCAGCGCCATCCGCGCGCTGGCTCGCGGCGCCGCATCCACCTCGAGCTGCGGCGACGCGGCCATCACCACGGTGCCGCTCATCATGCCCGGCAGTCCGACGCCGGCGTCCGACACCCGCAACTCGTACGCCGTGCCGTACTCGACGTCCAGGCCCACCTTGACGGTGAACTCCTGCTCGACGGCGCTCCCGGGGTCCAGGGGTCGCGAGATGTCGGGATTGAGGCCGCTTGCGCGCCGTCCGGGCGGGACGGCCATTCCTTCGGGGACGGGGTGGTGGACGGCGCCCAGCTGCGTGGCCGCGGGGCCGGGCTCCGTCCCACCCGGGACGGTGACCCACTCGTGCACGGTGAAGAACGGGACGCCCGGCTCGACGGCGGTCGGGACCGACCGGAACTCGGCGTCACCGACCGAACGGAACTCCACCCGTGGGGTCCAGATGATCGCATCGGAGGTGGCGTTCGCGAGCAGCACGCTCACGCGCAGGGTCTGGAGCGGGAGTGCTCCCTGCAGCTGTTCACCCGGGGTGAGGTACACGGCATCCGCGCCCGGTTCGGGAATCGTGGCGAAGACGAAACTGGCGCCCCCGAACCGGATGGGCTCAGGTGCGGGCGTCACGGGTGGCTCGTCGGGCGGGGAGAGAGGAGTGGCCGCCGCGGGGGACGCGGTGGGCGTGGGAGAGGCGTCCGGCTGGGACACGGCGGGCGCGGGGGACGCGGTCGGTGCGAGGGACGCGGTCGGCTCCACACCCGCGGCTACGGATCCGGACGCAACGATGGACAGGGTGACCAAGGGCACCATCACGAGTGACCACACACGATGCGCGCGGGGCATGTGCCCACGGGGCCGCCTCATCATCATGGCTGGTGTCACTCCTGTGCTGGGTGATCGGACAGGGATGGGGGTGTTGCCCGGAGAGGTGGGTCTGGGACCGCCTCCCCGGGCACGTTGGCGTCAGCCTCGACCTGGCGGATCGATCAGACGTTGTGGCACAGCAGGCAGACTCCGCGGTCGTCCACCCGGAGCATCCGGTTGTCCGACGACAGGGTCTGGCTGTTCGGCCATTCGACCGGCGCCGTGTTGTCCATCGTGGCGTTCGAGCCATGGGCAACGTGGCAGCTCATGCAGTTGCGGTTCGCTCCGTACTCACCGTTGCTGAGGTGGTCACTGGTGTGCCGGTAGGTGAACACCGCGTCGCCGGAATCCGCGCTGCGGGACCCACCCGGGGCCAGGTAGCGCGTGTGGCACGTGGTGCACCAGGCAGCCACGTTCGCGATGTACTTGTCGACGTAGACCGGCTGCGCGACCGGATTGCTCGCGGTCACACGTGTCAACAGAGGCTTCGAGGTCGGGGTCGAATCCGTCGGGCTCGTGCCCTGGAGCGCCGTGTTCTGCTGGTACGGCTGGCCGTCGGTGCCGGTCCCCACGAACGCGTTGGTGTCCGCCGAGAACCAGTAGTTGGTCGTGGTGTACACCTTGGTGGTCGTGTCGGGGATCGCGATGGCGCGAGTGTCACCGCCGGTACCCAGCGTGTCGTCCATCGGCTTCAGGATGCGGTAGTTGCCGTTCCCGTGCGGGTCGTGGCAGGAACCGCACTCGAGCTGGACGCCGGCCGAGAGCAACTTGCCCGCGTTGGCTGTCTCGGAGTAGGCGCCGGCGCCCCAGACGATGCCCTGCCCACCCATGTGATTTCCGTTGGTGGGCTCAGGAGCGTCCGCCACGGGGATCAGGTGAGCCTTGACAGACGTCCCGTTGACTGTCTGCTGGACCGCCTTCTGGGCACTGTCCGTCCCGAGCATCGCGTTCTCGAAACCGCCGCCCCGGAGGGCACCGACCTCGCCACCGCGATCGGACGCCGTCCAGATGCCGGTCGTGGGATCGGTCTGGCCGGCCCCCGCGTAGGCGATGCCGGACTGGACGTTGGTGACCGCGCCTGTCCCACCATCGCCGTGACACGAGTAACAGAGGTTGGTCTGGTCGGTCTTGAGCAACATTCCGTCGGTGCTCTTGGCGGTGTGGACCCGGTGGCACGAGGCGCAGCGACCGGGCTGGAGCTCGCTCACGAGAGCTCCATCGCCGCCGCTGACCTTGACGTGTGGTCCGTTGTCGGCGTAGGCGGGGCCTGCGCCGATGAAGAGTGCCGAGGCCACGCCCACGAGTGTCGCGAGCGCACCCCCCAGCACCCTCTTGGTAGTGCTCATGATGTTCTCCATTCTGAGCTCGTAGGGCCTATTCAGTTGTGGTGCACCACCGCGCGGTGCTGCTGGATGCAGCGACGCCGGCGGCCACTTCCCAAGGCAGGCATGGTCAGAACCCCCACACCTGGATCCGGTTGTTCTCGCGGTCCGTCACGTAGATGCGTGCGCGGCCGTCGACGGCCAGGCCGTTGGGGTAGTTGAACTGGCCGTCCCCCACGCCCGTGGTTCCGAAGGAGCCCTGGAAGGTCGGCAGGTCCGTCGCCCCCGGCCCGGCCGTGTACATCCGCACCTGGTGGTCGGTGGTGTCGGCGACGAAGAGGCGTCCGCGGTCGTCCAAAGCTGCGCCGCGGGGCAGGCCGAGGTCACCGAGCCCCGCTCCGGGGCCAACCAGGGTCTTCGGGTTCCCATCCGTGTCGAACACCACCAGCTTGGCGTTGTTGCTGTCGGTCGCGTACACGGAACCGTCGCTTCCGAGGAAGACCTGGTTGGGGTAGTTGAGCTTGCCCTCCCCCAGCGTCCGGACGAGAGCGCCGGCGGCGTCGAACACGAGGATGCGGTGCCGGACGGGCTCGTTGGAGAACACGTCCGCGACCACGAGTGTGCCGTCCTCGCCCACCGCGAGACCCAGCGGGGAGAACACGAGCGAGGCGTCCCGGGGCGTGAAGGTCGACAGGTACTCGCCGTCGCGGGAGAAGGTGTAGATGGCCCCCGCGGCGCGGTCGCCGACGTAGAGCGTGTCGTCCGGCGCCACGGTCAGGTAGACGGGCACGTGGTAGGCGGGCTCGGTCGGGAACTCCAGGTCGCGGAGCTTGCGCCCCTCGCGGTCGTACACCACCACGCCGGGCTTCGTTCCTCCATGGGAGGCGTACACGCGGTCGCCGTCGGGCGTCACCGCGACACCCAAGGGCTTCTCGACGCCGTGGAACGAGGTCTTGTAGGCGGGCATGGCCACGACGTTGACCCCGGGCAGTTGGCTGAGTGGCTTGCGGGTCGTCAGGTACCACGCAGCCACCGCCGCCGTGATGAGGAGGAGAGCGGCGAGGAGCAGCGCGAGGACCTTCCGGCGCCGGCGCCGTGCCTCCCCGCCACCCTCGTTGACTCCTCCGCCGCCGCCTGTCGGCCCTTGGGGAGCGCCCGAAGGAGGCACGTCATCGATGCCCTCGAACAGGTCGAGGACACTCTCGTCACGGGTTGTGTCGCTGCGGGTGGCCATGGTGTCGGTCTCCGTCACTTCTTGGGCTGGTCACTGGATGCGGCGTCCGGGGTGACGCCGAGGCCCGCCAACGCGGCGATCGCCGCCATGCTCTGGGGGTCACGCTCGAGGGCCTTGCGATACCAGGCGATCGCCGCATCGTTGTCCTTGCGCGTCTCCGCGATCTGCCCGAGGCCGAGCATCGCGTCGACGCCCGCGGCACCGTCGACGAGCGCGGTCAGCTGCGTCTCGGACGTCGCTGCGTCACCACCGCAGAAGGTGTTCATCGCTGCCGAGTAGGCGGCGGGTTCCGCCTGATCGAGGGCCTCGTACGAGGTGGACATGCCCGCGTAGGGCTCGCACCACCCGGTCGGCACGAAGGTCAGCGCCTTCCTGAAGGTGACCACCGCCTCGTCGTGCTGCCCCAGCTGCTGCATGGCCAACCCCGCTTGGTACAGGGCGTCCGAATCGGTCTTGTTGATGCGGAGGGCCTTTTCCAAGTGGGCCAGCGCCGCGTCGGGCTGCTTCTGCTCCAGGGCGATGACGCCGAGTTGGTAGTAGGCGGCTTGCACGCGCGTGTCCACGGCCGAGAACTCGGCTCCCTTGTCAACGGCGGTGACGGCAGCGTACGCGGCGGTCGCTCCCATGAGGTCGCCCTTGGCCTTGAGCACGGCCCCCTTGCCGAGGTGCGCGTCAGCCGACGCGGGGGCGACCTGGAGCACCTGGTCGTACTGGACGATCGACTCGTCGAGCCTTCCCGCGTGGTGATACAGGAGCCCGAGGTCCAGTCGCGCCTGGACGTTGTTCGGCTGGTCGCGAATCGCCTGCTCCGCCGCCGCGATCTGGGTGGTCACGATGGACGGAGCCCGCGGCGTCCGCTGGTCGACCCAGTAGAAGATGCCGAACGCCACCACAGCGACCACCAGCGCGATCGGGCCGAAGCGCAAGAACCCCGACAGCGCGCGATCGGAACGCGTCGCGGGAGGCATGTCGTGGTCCACCACCGGTTCGAGCTCGGTTCTCGTCATCTGCTCCACCACCTCGGTCGGCGTGCCGGCGAGCACGCAGGGGCGCACGGCGTGCACCTCAGCGTCCAGCCTCTCGGTCGCTCGCGCGCACTCCCATCCGCCGGAGGGTGGAGGTTCGATAGACGATCCCCAGGCGGCCCGGGGAGCCGTTGACTCTTGACTCCCGGCAGAACGCCCGCATTCGACTACTACACAAGGCAGTAGACGGGTTAGAGTGACGCAAGTCACGGCGAAACCCATGGGGGGTATGCAAGGAGGCAGCGTGGGCGCAGTGCGACACGAAGTCGGGCAGGCGAGGACGCCTGTGCCCGACAGGGGTGTCCACGCGTGGATCGACGCCCACGTCGAGGGCACCGGGACCACCCGCTTGGTCGGGCGCAGGCTCAAGTTTGTGAGCGTCGTCGCCCCCATGGGCTTCTTCGTGGTGCTGGAGGCCTGCCACTACCACCTGGAGAACTCGCTGTGGTGGACGCCGGAGTTCTCCCAGGCTTGGCACATCGCCGTCGCCCTGTCCGTCTGCATCGCGATCGGTCTCTTCGCGTGGCTGGTCATCGGCCACCTCGAGCGGGCCGAGTCCGCGATCGTCACCCAGAACCAGGACCTGAGGCTGGCCCGTGCCGTCTCCACCGCGGTCCAGGAACGCCAGGACGCGGCGTCCGTCGTCACCGCCGCCGCCGAGGTGCTCGCCGCCGCCCCCGGGGTCGACTGCGTCCGCCTCCGGCTCCATTCGGGCAAGTCCGATCCCGGCGTGGAAGCCATCGCCGGACGCGATCGCGACTTGGTCTCGTCGTCGGTGCCCACGCTGGCGTCCCCGCTCATGCAGGGTGACCACGCGGTGGGGCGCCTCGAGGTCTGGTCGGTGGACGGCGACGTCCCCGCCTGGTACATCGGCCCGGCCACCGAGGCCGCGCTCGCCCTCCAGGCCGCGGGCGCGGCCAAACTGGCCCGCGACTTCGCCGACCTGTACAGGCGCCGGGACGAGGGGCACGCCTTCTACGCCATCCTGCTGGCCATCTCCCGCCACGCGGGCACCCTCCCCACCCTCACCGAGTTGGCGACGCACGCCCGCGACCTCGTCCACGCGGACGCCGCGGCGGTCATCATCGACGTCTCCACGGCGAACATGGTGCGATTCGACTCCTCCACGGAGGTCCCCGAGGCCTGCAGCGACGGCACCACCCTCTTCGGGGTCGGGCTGCACGAGCACATCGACGAACTCTCCGGGAAGCGGGTCAACCCCACGCAGTGCACGCACTGGGGGGCGGCGACCGAGCAGCAGGTGGAGGGCATCCACGGACGGGTGGGCACCCTGTGGGTGGGCCGCACCGACGACCGCCCCTTCTCCGACCGCGACCGCTCGTTCCTCGGCACCATGGCGGGGCTGGCCGGCATCGCCCTGACCGGCGCCAAGGTGCGCGAACAGGAACGCCAGCGCATGGTGCTGACCGAGCGGACGCGCATCGCCCGCGAGATGCACGACTCGATGGCCCAGGTGCTGGGCGCGATGCACCTGCGCCTGCGCATGCTGGAGACCTTCCCCGCCGTGGCCGGGGATCCCGCGACCGCCGAGCAGGTCACCTCCCTCGCCGAGATCGCCGACGAGGCCTACCGCGACGTGCGCGAGGTCATCCTCGGACTGCGCGACTCCGACAAGGCCGACCTGTCGCTGGAGGACAACCTGCGCAGGTACATCGCGAAGTTCGCCGACCAGTCGGGCATCGCCACCGAGTTCCACAACGAGACCGGCGGACCCATCCAACTGAGCCCGCGCACCGAGGTGCACCTGATCCGCGTCGTCCAGGAGGCGCTCACCAACGTGCGCAAGCACGCCCGGGCGACGCGCGCCACCGTGACGGTGACGGCCACGGACGACTCCACCCGGTTCACGATCGCGGACGACGGGCAGGGGTTCCACGCGCCGAACGACCTCCCGACGACGGACGGCTACGGCCTGTTCACCATGCGCGACCGCCTGTCCCAACTCCACGGAACGCTGGCACTTGAATCATTCCCCGGCATCGGCACGCGCGTGATCGCGACCGTCCCCGAACGCCCCACCCCGAATCCCGTGAGGAACTGAATGAAGAGGAAGACCAGGATCCTGCTGGTGGACGACCAGCCCCTGTTCCGGGGGGCGGTTGCGGCACTGCTGGCTCAGAGGCCCGGGCTGGAGGTGGTGGCGGAGGCCGAGAATGGGCTCGTCGCCGTCGAACTGGCCCGCGAGCTCCGGCCCGACCTCGTGGTGATGGACGTCGAGATGCCCGTGATGGACGGCGTGGAAGCCGTGCGGCTGATCCGCGAGCAGGTGCTGGACGTCAAGGTCATCATGCTCACGGTCTCCGAGACCGACGACCACGTGGTGCGGGCCATGGTGAACGGCGCCCACGGCTACCTGTTGAAGAACCTCCGCCCCGACCAGCTGTTCGACATGATCGACTCCGTGATGAAGGGCGAGACGCCCATCTCCCCCGCCGTTGCCGGCCAGTTGCTACGCCACCTCAAGGAGACGGGCGCTTCCACCAAGGGGACCGTCCTGCCCGAGGAGCCGGGCGAGAAGCTGACCCGCCGCGAGATCGAGATACTCCGCCTCGTGGCCGCCGGCCTGTCGAACAAGGAGATCGGCAAGGAGCTGACGATCACCGAGGGCACGGTGAAGAGCCACGTGCACAACGCGCTGGAGAAGCTGCAGATGACCAACCGGAGCCAAGCCGCGGCGTACATCGTCCGACAGGGGTTGGGGCTGCCGGACGCCTGATCCTCTGCCGTGAGATGGATGGGTTTCCGCCTCCCAACGCGTCAGCATGGTGTCCGGCCCCGATCCTCGGGAGGTGGACCATGGCTCGCGCGTACCCCGCAGGACGCCGTCCGCGCGCCCTGGTCGTGCAGGCCTACCCGCTCCTCGGCGAGGGCATCGCCGCCCAGCTGCGTCAGCGCGGGATGTCCGTCCAGGTCGTGGACGCGGCCGACGCCACCAGCATCGGCGCGGCGCTGAGGAGCGGGGAGCTCCGCTTGGTCGTGCTCGACCGTCCGGACGCCACCCTCAGCGGCCTGGTCAGGTCACTCGCCCCGGACGCCCGCCTCGTGGACGTCTCGGCCGCGCTCGAGCGGGGTTTCCCCGACCCGACGCAGTTGCTGCGCTTCGAGGCGATCCTGGACGCGCTGGAGACCCCGAAGAACTGAACGGGAAGGGCTCAGCTGTAGACGTGCGGGGCGAGCGTGCCCACGTCGGTGAGGTTGCGGTAGCGACCCGCGTAGTCCAGGCCGTAGCCGACGACGAACTCGTTGGGCAGGTCGAAGCCGACGTACTTCACGTGGACCGGGCTCTTCACGGCCTCGGGCTTGCGGAACATCGTCATGATCTCGAGGCTCGCCGGGTTCCGCGAGTTCAGGTTCTGGATCAGGTACGCCAGCGTCAGCCCTGTGTCGATGATGTCCTCCACGACCAGGACGTGGCGGTCCTCGATGTCGACGTTCAGGTCCTTGAGGATCCGGACCACGCCGGAGCTCTGGGTGCCGGAACCGTACGAGGAGATGGCCATCCAGTCCATCTGGACGTGCGACGTGAGGTGACGGGACAGGTCCGCCATCACCATGACGGCACCGTTGAGGACGCCCACCAGCAGGAGGTCCTTGTCGGAGTACTCCGCGTCGATCTCGCGGGCGATCTCAGCCAGCCGCGCCTGCACCTGGTCGTTGGTGTAGAGAACCCGGGTCAAGTCACTGCTGATCTGCGATGCGTCCACGACGGAAGCCTACTTCAGGACGAGGACGAGGCGCCCGTCGCGGCGCAGAACCCGGCCACCCGGGACGTCGATCCCCTTCTGGCCGCGCCAGGCGGTGACGAGGCCCTCAACCGCTCGCACGTGCGTGAAGCCGACGTCGGGGGCACCGGACGCGGTGAGCCACCCGTGGATGGCCTCGCCCCGGCGTCCGGGGGTGAGGCCGGCCAGCCAGGCGCAGTCGGCGGGGTCGGCGCCCGGGTCGGTGTCGGTGTCGCTGTCGGCGCTCGCCCGACCGAGCACGTCGGAGAGCAGCCTCGCCGAACGGGCGAGGGCGTCGCGGACGCCGGGACCCAGTTGTTCCTCCAGCACCGGCAGGACGACCTCGCGGACCCGGACCCGGGCGTAGCGACGGTCGGCGTTCATCGGGTCCTGCCACGGGGTCAGGCCCAGTTCGGCGCAGGCCGCCGCGGTGGTGGCTCGGATGACGTCGAGCAGGGGTCGCCGGAACGGTCCGCGCGCAGCCGGCATGCCGGCCAGGGAACGCGGTCCCGAACCGCGGGCGAGCCCCAGGAGGACGGTCTCGGCCTGGTCGTCCCGGGTGTGGCCCAACAGGACGGTCCGACCACGGGCGGCCTCCTCGAGCGCCGTGTAACGCGCCTCACGGGCGGACGCCTCGGGTCCGGCCCCGGCGTCCGCCACGCGGACGGCGACCGAGTCGGCGGGCATCCCGAAGGAGGCAAGCACGTCCAGCACGGCCGCGGCCACGGCGTCCGACCCCGGCTGGAGGCCGTGGTCGACGACCAGCCCGGCGACGGGGGTGCCGCGGCGGGTGGCGACGTGGTGGGCGGCCCAGGCCAGCGCGAGCGAGTCGGCGCCGCCGGAGCAGGCCACGAGCCACGGGGCCGGCGGGAGTGCGTCGACCGCCTGGACGACCGCGAGGGTGGCGGGGCCGAGCGCCCGGCGGGCCATCAGGCGTGGACCCGCCGCAGCCACTGCGCCGGGTCACGGATCTCGTCGGGGGTCGGCAGGTTCGCCGACGTGTCGTACACGACGTTCAGTCCCGCGACGCCGACCCGATCGATGACGTGGCGGCAGAAGGCGGCGCCGTCGCGGTACTGGGCCAGCTTGAGGTCCATGCCGAGGGCGGAGTTGAGCGCCCTCGTCCAGCCGCCCCGGTTGCGGCGCGCGTCGAAACGCCGGCGGATCGTGGCGACGGTCGGGACGACGTCGGGACCGACGCGGTCCATCATGTCGTCGGCATAGCCCTCCAACAGGCTCATGGCAGCCGTGACGCGCTCGAAGACCCTCTTCTGCTCGGGCGTCGTGATGATGTCGATGACGCTCGCGGGTCGGCCCCGGTGGCGGCCCCGACTGTCGTCGGCGAGGAGGTGGCCGACCTCGTGGAGCAGGTGTCCGCGCAGCCAGGGCGCGTGGGCGAACTGGAGCCGGTGGGTCTGTTCATGGAGGCAGACCCAGAGGCGGAAGTCGGCCCGGTCGACCCCCATGGCGCGCTCCACCTTGGCGACGTTGGGCGCCACGAGCACCAAGCGCGGCTCGGCGAGGAACGGGAGGAACTGGCCCAGGATGCGCGAGCCCAGCACCGCGAGCACCGCGCCCAACTGGGCGCCGTTGGCGCGTCCCGCGACCTTGTCACGCAGCCGCTCCGGCTGGGGATGGGGGTGCCCGGACGCCTCGGCGAGCATCGTGACCGCCATCTCGGCGTTGGCCCGAACCCAGGTGGGCCGGTCGACGACCAGCATGGGCCCGCCGGCGTCCGCGCCGAGGCCGGTCACGCGCGCCACCGGCTCGACGGACGCCTGGGCCGCGGCGCGTAGACCCTCGACGACGTCGGCCACCTCGGACGCGGTGAGTGTCGGCCCGGGCGGGACGAGTCGCCCGCCCACCGCGGCGGCCACCTCGACGTCGATGAACGGGAGCGAACTCATGGCGGCAAGACTAGGTGCACTGCTGTGGTGGAGGCGTGGTGCGCTGGGGACACCTACTCGCTGGGTGTTGTGCGCTGGAGACGCCCGCGCGCCAGGCTGCCAGAACCGGCGCGCCGCTTGAGGACATCCCCGCCGGTTTCATCCGTGGCGGGTTTCCCGAAGCGGCGCACCGGCTTGGGCGTCTGTTCCTACCCGGCGCAGATGTCCCAAGACGGAGCATGAGCACCGGTGGTTGATCGCCGTGCCACGTTCGTGAGAGCCGGGTGCCGCTATCCGCGCGCTTGTGCCAACGCCGCGTCGTAGAGGGTCTTGGTGGCCGCATTGAACACGGGGCCGAACATCATGGCGGTGTCGTTGTACTTGGTCGTGCGGATGTCACGGGTGTAGCCGTAGCTGTTCACCGACATCACCGCTCCCTTCGCGTCGGAAAGGGGGCTGTACCAAGGACCGCCCGAGGACCCACCGGTCATCCCGCACGGGATCCGGTACGTGACCTTGGAGTACTCGTCCACACCGAGGTCGCCCTGGCAGTAGTGCAGGGTGGTGCCGTCGTAGGGTGCGGCCGCCGGGTAACCCAACGACGTGGTGCTGGCGCCCAGGTCGGTCGTCAGGTTGCCGGTGAACTCGATCGGCTGGCTGCCCACCGCCTTGTCCAGCTCCGCCTGCGTGTTCGAACCACCGAGGGCCGCGCTCCGACCCATGACCGCGAACGCGAAGTCGTTGGTGATGGCGGTGGTGTTGAACGAACCCGCACCCGTGAAGGAGCTGTTCACCCACAAGGAGGTGGCCGTCCAGCAGCCGTAGTCGGTTGAGGCACATCCCTGGAAGGAGTCACCGGCGTCGAAGCCCGGAATGAACATCCAGTTCTTCGCCTCGCCAGCTTGCCAGTCATAGACGCAGTGGGCCGCCGTCACCACCACCGAGTTCGCGGTGCCATCGTCCACCACCGACGCAGAACAGACGTACTTGGTGGTGCCCAACGTGAAGAGGACCTTCCCCGTGGTTGCGCCGACCGTGTCGACGGCTTCACTCGTCCAGGCGGGTTCCAATTTGGCGCCGGGCTTTGTGGGTCTGGCCCTGGGCACGACGTGGCCCGTGAGGGGATCGAGGGCGAAATCGCGCGGCTGAGCAGCCGCAGCGCGGGCCGGCGTCCAGTACGCGACGATGCGCTGGTGTTCCGCCCGCGCCTCATCCGAGACACCAGGACTGGCGTTCGCCGTCGTTGATGCAAAGGCCATGACTGCAGCGACGCTCAGGAGCATCGCGAAGAACCTGGAAACGCCCATGTCGTTGCTCCGTCCGCGCTTGCACCGCCACCTCGACGGCTTCGGTGGCAGCAGCGTAAACCCTCACCGACCACGGGACGCTAGGGGCCAGGACCGGAAAGATCCTCGAAGCGATCCCCGGAGGCCTTCCGCGACTACGGGCACCCGCAGGACGCGAGGACGGCCGACGCGCGGTCCAGCCACGCGCGCGCCGAGGTCTGGCCCGCGCCGCCGGAGGTCATCAGGGCGAAGGCGAGCGGCTGTCCGTCGGCGGTGACGACGTACCCGGTGAGGGTGTTCACACCCCGGATGGTCCCTGTCTTGGCCCGCACGACGCCGCGGCCACCCAGCGCGTCCGCCGCCTCGAAGCGCTCGGCGAGGGTGCCGGTGACCCCGGCCACGGGCAGGCCGGCCGCGATCGCGCGCAGGTCCGGCTCGGTCAGGGACAGGCGGACGGCGCCCACGAGGGCGTCGGGGGTGACCTGGTTGTCGGCCGAGATCCCGTTGCCGTCGAGCACGCGCATGCCGTCGCTCCACAGTCCGAGACGCTGGAGTTCCGCGGTCAGGACGGCGGCTCCGTCGGTGGGGGTCGCGGCGCGCCCGCGGGCCAGCGCCACGTGCCAGAGCAGGGTCTCGGCCGCGTCGTTGTCCGACTCCGCCAGCACCCGCTCGGCGATGGTCCCCACCGGGAGGGAGTCCACGTGGGCCAGTTCGCGGGCGTCCCCGGGCGTGGTGGCGGCGCTCGTCCCGGTGACGGTGATGCCCTCGGCAGCCAGAAAGCCCGCGAACTTCTCCGCGGCGAACAGGGCGGGGTCGGCGACGCGGTCGAGGGCGTCCGGGGCGAGGTTGGTGCGCGCATGGTCCGCCGTCAGCGCGGTGATGGGCGCGACGGACCGCGCGAAGATGTCCGGCCACGCGGGGTTCCAGCCCGGCCCGGCGAACAGCGAGGCGTCGTACGCCAGCGCCACCGAGGTGACCCCCGTCGTCCGCAGCGCTGACGCGGTGGACGCGGCGAGTTCTTGCAGCGAGGCCCGGTGGGGCCGGAGGTCCGGCTGGGTGGCGCCAGTCAGCAAGGGGTCTCCCCCGCCGCGCAGGACGACGGTTCCGGCGTCGGCGGTGAGGAGGGCCGTGGTCGCGAGGGTGCGGTCGGGGCCGAGGACGTCCACGGCGACCAGCGCGCTGAGCACCTTCAGGCTGGACGCCGGCGTCCGGACCCCGGACCCCTCGCGGTACAGCTCGGCACCGGTGCGGGCATCGACCACCAGCGCGGCGACGTCGCCCAGCCCATCGCGGGGAACGGCCGCGAGGGACGCGGCGAGCGCGGACGGGGTGACCTCCCGGGACGGCGCGGCGAGGGCGGGGAGCACAGGGGCAGGAGGGTCCGCGATGGCCGGCTGGTCGAGGCGCCCGCTGCCGACGAGCGGGTCGTCGGCGAGCTGGGGCCGGACGACGAGCTGCAGCCCGAGCACGGCGAGGACGACCACCAGCACGGCGATCCACAGGACGGCGCGCCACGCCCACCCACGGCGTCCGGACAACCTGGCCTCCCTCCGCGGGACGGGCGCCCCGGCGTCCCCATTGTGGCGGACGCCGTGGGCCGCGGCCCGGTGCGGTCAGCCCGGGGCGGACTCAGCGGGGCTCGCGGCCCGCCACGAGCGGCCGTCCCGCGGCCACCCAGGCCTGCGTGCCGCCGTCGATGGAGACCGCGTCGATGCCCTGGGCGGCCATCAGGTCGGCCATGGACCCACTGCGGTTGCCCGTGGCGCAGATGACGTGGACGGGCCTGTCCCGCGGCAGGCTCGCCAGGTGGAGGGCGATCCGGCTCATCGGGGCGAAGATCGCACCCGGGACGTGTCCCGACACGTACTCGACCGCCTCGCGCACGTCGACGACCACCGTCTCGTCGTCGTACCCGTCCACGAACTCGGCCATCCCCATGTGTCGCGCTGCCACTGCTCCTCCTGTTCCCGACCCCGTTCAGGTCTGGCCAAACTATACCCCCCGGGGTATATTGCTGTCGAGGAGGCACCCATGATCGAGATCATTCCCATCGACACCCGCAGCCTGGGCGACCGCAGTTACGTGGCCCACGACGGCAGCGTCGCGGTCGTCATCGATCCGCAACGCGACATCGACCGGATCCTGGCCATCACCGACGACGCCGGGGTCCGCATCACCCACGTCTTCGAAACCCACATCCACAACGACTACGTGACCGGCGGCCTGGTCCTGGCCCGGCAGGTCGGCGCGGCCTACCACGTGAACGCCGAGGACCACGTCCTGTTCCAGCGCGTCGCGATCCGCGACGGCGACGTCATCGAGGTCGGCGAGCGCATGCGCCTCCGCGTCATCTCCACCCCGGGGCACACGTTCACCCACCTCTCCTACGCGCTGTCCGACGGGGACGAGCAGATCGGCGTCTTCACCGGCGGCTCGCTGCTCTTCGGGTCGACGGGCCGTCCCGACCTGCTCGGCCCCGAGCACACGGGCGCCCTGGCCCACCACCAGTACGCGTCGGCGCAGCGGCTCGGGGCCGAATTGCCGGACGCCGCCCGCGTCCTGCCCACCCACGGTTTCGGCAGCTTCTGCTCCGCCACCCAGGCCTCGGCCGACCGCTCGACGATTGGCATCGAGAAGGCTGTGAACCCGGTGCTCACGCGGTCCGAGGAGGAATGGGTCGCGGACCTGCTCGAGGGGCTCGACGTCTGGCCCGCCTACTACGCCCACATGGGGCCGGCGAACAGCGCGGGACCCGGCGAGGCCGACCTCGCCGAGCCCGAGAGGGCCGACAAGGCCACGCTCCGTCGCCGCCTGGAGGCGGGCGAGTGGGTGGTCGACATCCGCAACCGGGTGGCGTTCGCGGCCGGCCACGTGCCCGGCACCTTCAACGCCGGCCTCGACGGGCAGTTCGCGACCTACGTCGGCTGGATCATCCCCTGGGGAACGCCGTTGACGATCCTGGCCAGCACGGCCGAGGAGGTCGCCGAGGCACAGCGCGAGCTCGTCAGGATTGGCATCGAGCGGCTGGCGTCCGCCGCCACCGGCAGGCCGGCCGACTGGACGGACGAGCCGCTCGCGACCTACCCCCGGGCCACCTTCGAGGATCTCCGCGACGTCCGCCACCACCGGTCGGTCACCGTGCTGGACACCCGCCGCCGCCTGGAGTGGGAGGACGGACACATCGAGGGGGCCGTGCACGTTCCGCTCCACGACCTGCTGCACCGCCTCGACGAGCTGCCGAGCGGCGAGGAACTGTGGATCCACTGCGCGGGCGGCTACCGAGCCTCGATCGCCTCGTCGATCCTGTCGGCGCGGGGGCATAAGGTCGTCCACGTGGACGACAACTTCGACCGAGCCGCATCCGTCGGGCTCCCCGTGGTGACCCGGTGACCTTCGTCGCCGCCGTCCTGGCGGGCCTGGCCATCGGCGTCGTCCTGGGCGCCCTCGGGGGCGGCGGCGCGATCATCACCATCCCGGTCCTCACCTACGCGTTCGGGCTGGGCATCCATGAGAGCACCACGGCATCGCTGGTCATCATCGGCACGTCCTCGCTGGTGGCCATGGGCGCGCACGCCCGAGCCGGGCGGGTGGACTGGGGGCGCGGCCTCCTCTTCGCGGGCATCGGCACCCTCGGCGCCGTGGCGGGTTCGTTCCTGGCCCGCGGCATCGACCCCCACCTGCTGATGCTCGCCTTCGGCGCGCTGCTCATGGTCGTCGCGTCCCTGATGCTGCGCCCGTCGCGGTCCCGTGCGGCCGACCCCGAACCAGCCTCCCTGCGCAATCCGCGCACCCTCATCGCGACGAGTCTCGCCGCCCTGCTCGTGGGAGCACTGACGGGCTTCTTCGGCGTCGGCGGTGGCTTCGCGATCGTGCCGGCGCTCACGCTCCTGCTCGCCCTCCCGATGCGGGTGGCCGCGGCCACCTCGCTGCTCGTGATCGCGATCAACAGCGCCGCGGCGCTGGCGTCCAAGCTGGGGCTGGGCATCCAGCTCGACTGGCCCTTCGTGGTCGTCTTCACGATCGCGACGATGATCGGCTCGCTCGGGGGCGTCCGGCTCGCGGCCAAGCTCGACCCCCTTGTGCTCAAGCGCGCGTTCGCCGTGCTGCTGCTCTTGGTGTCCGCCTACACGCTCATCTCGACCGGCCTCACCCTGGCTGGTTGAGGGTTGGACCATCTGGACATGCTCCCGGGGGCACCTCGGCGCTAGCCTGAGGTGAAACGCACCACAACGTCTGTGAGGAATCCATGCGCGCCAGCTTCGAACGCCCCAAGGTCAAGCCCCCGTTGCACTTCGATGTGACGATCGAGATCCCGAAGGGCACCAAGAACAAGTACGAGATGGACCACCACAACGGTCGCATCCGTCTCGACCGCACGCTGTTCACCGCCACCGCCTACCCCAACGACTACGGCTACGTCGAGGGCACCCTGGGCGAGGACGGCGACCCGCTGGACGCCATGGTGCTGCTTCCCGAGGCGACCTTCCCCGGCTGCCTCATCGAGTGCCGGGCCATCGGCATGTTCCGCATGCAGGACGAGATGGGCGGTGACGACAAGCTGCTGTGCGTGCCGGTCGCCGACCTGCGCCAGGACAACATCCGCAACCTGACCGACATCCCCGACCTGACGCTGCTCGAGATCGAGCACTTCTTCAGCGTCTACAAGGACCTGGAGCCCGGCAAGTCCGTCGAGGGCGCCGTGTGGACCGGGCGCGCCGAGGCCGAGGCCGAGGTTCGCAAGTCCTGGGACCGCGCGCGCGGCACCAGCCACGAGAACGAGTTCACCCCGCCCCCCGGTGGCGACGCCAAGGACACCATCGGCGGCCTCCACGACGACGTCGACCTGGGCTACGACGAAGAGGCCTGAGCCTCCTCACCCAGCAGCACGCCGGGGCTGATCCTGTCGGGATCAGCCCCGGATCGCTGTCCGGACGCGCCCGGCCAGCGCCGCCGCGGTGGCGTCCGTCGCGTCGAAGAACACCGGCAGGCGCTCCCCGCCGGGCGTGACGTCCGCGTCGCCGGCATGCTCCCGGCCGGACCACAGGTACACCCAGCGGCCCGGCGGGAGGGTCACGGTGCGGCGAACCGCCGACGCCTCGAACACAGGCGCCACCAGCCACGACCGCCCGAAGAGGTACTGATCGTCCCGGGTCGCCGCCCGCGTCCGGGGGAAGTGCACCCAGCAGTGCCGCACCATCGGCAGGCCCGCCTCGGACGCCTCGCGCGCCAGCTCGGCCCGGTGGTCGGCCAGCGCCGCGAACACCCGTAGCGACTCGGCGACGGCGTCGACGGCCTCGGCGTCGTACGCCTGGACGGACTCCTCGGGACGGTTCCCCTCGTGCGAGCGCCACAGGGGCGTCCAGGCCGACCACTCGGCCCAGCGCCGCAGCACGTCCACCGACCGCCGGACGCCCACGACCGGCTGGCCCAGCCCCGTGTAGCCGCCGACGTCGGTGTGGTTGACGGTCATCCCCGAGACGCCGCCCGCCAACATGCCCCAGAGCGCCGATCGCATCCCGTCATGCTCGTCGAAGGTGACGAGCTGGTCACCGGCCCAGAAGGCGCCCGTTGCCGCCGGTGAGGTGCGGCCCGCTGAGCGGTGGAACACCAGCCGGTCGCCGCCCACGTGGGCCCGGACGCCGGCGTTCAGGTCGGCCCACCGGCTCGGCCAGCGATTGTGCTCCCGCGCCGGGTCGCCGTCAGCCAGGACGGCGTCGAACGGGAGGCCCTCGGCGAAGTCGGCCATCCAGCCTCCGGAGGCGTGGGGGGCCACCTGGGTGACCAGGACGTCGGCGAACCACGCGCTCGCAAGGGGATTCGTGAGGTCGACCAGCGCCGCGTCGAAACCGCCCTGGTCGAGCAGGTAGGGCCCGCCCGCCGGGCTCCGGACCAGGTATCCCAGGTCGGCCGCCTCCGCGAACAGGTCGCGCCGGGCGCGGGACGCCTTGCCGGCCGGGTCGACGAGGAAGGGGTTCACGTAGGTGAGGGTCCGGACGCCGCGCTCCGCGAGCTCGTCGGTCAGCCCGGCCCAGTCCGGGTAGAGGGACTCGTCGAGCTCCCACGTCCACCACAGGCGGCTTCCGAAGTCGGTGACGCGGCGTCCGACCCAGTCCTGGAGCCACACGCCGGCGAGCGGGGCATCCCGGTCGAGGAGGGGTGCGAGCTTGGCACGCACCGCGTCCGTGCCGCCCTGGACGCCGAGGATGCCGCCGCGCAGTGCCCAGTCGGGCACGGCCGGCATGCGGGGGTGGCCGGCCAGCAGCGCCTCCGGGCTGGCGGCGGATCGGACGCGCAGCCTCAGCGTGGGCGTCCACGCGCCGGCGTCGATGCGGTCGTCGCGGAGGTCGACGTCGACGACCTCGTCGTGGTCGAGGTCGACGCCGCGCAGGGCGTCCGTCACCAGGGTGGGGAGGGGTGCGTAGGTGGTCGTCCCGCTGCCACCTGCGCCGTTGGTGAGCTCGGCGAGCGCCGTGAGGGGCTGGACGCCGCGGCCCACCCCCTGCTCGCGGGTCACGATCGGGACGCTCCGTCCGCGCAGGTCGAACGGCAGGAACTGCTCCCCCAGTCCGTGGACGCCCTCGTCGGCGCCCAGCTCGCCGCGGATCAGGACGAGGTCGGCGCCCGGGACGTCCGCCTCGAGGTGCAGGATCCCGTCCACCGCTCGGCACGCGAGCGTCCAGGGGAGGCCTGTGGCGGCCGGACCGAAGGTCCCGCTGAGCACGAGGCCGTTCGCGCTGGGCGTCACGGCATCGACGGTCAGGTCGACGTGCTCGGCCACCGTGTGGCGGGTGCCGACCAAGTGTCCCAACGCGTCGCGCCACTCAAGGCGTCCGACCACCGCGGCGAGGAACGGGCCGCTGGAGTGCCACAGCTCGCGACCGCCCACGGACGCGACGAGCTCGTCACCGAGCGACACGGAGAGGGACCCGACGGTCCATGAGCCGTTGGCGGCCGTGAGCCGGCCGCGCGCCAACGCCGGGCCCGGCCGGTAGGGGTCGCGGGTGGCGAAGGCGATCCCGCCCGCCGCCCCGAGGGCCACGAGCCCACCCGCCGAGAGGAGGAGGGTGCGGCGAGTCAGTCGGCGCTCCTGCATGCGGGCAGCCTAGGTGTACTGGGCCACGACGTTCATGACAGGCGGCTGGTCGGGGGTAGTCCTCCGAGTGCGCTGTGGCGTCTTTGAGTGTTGTAGGTCTCCAGCCAGGGGTCAAGGGCGTCGCGGCGGGCCTGGTTGCTGGTGAACACGTGGCGGTAGGCCCACTCGGTGGTCAGGGTGCGGTTGAAGCGTTCGACCTTGCCGTTCTGCCAGGGGCAGTGGGGTTTGATGAACTTCTGCTTCGCGCCAATGGTCTCGACCGCGTCGATGAACGCTCGACCATGTCGGTAGGCGAACGCGTTGTCGGTCATCACTCGCTCGATGCTGGTGATGCCGTGGGTGGCGAAGTAGGCCGCGGCTCGCAGCAGGAAGCCGGCGCAGGTGTCGACGCGTTCATCGTCGTGGATCTCGCTGTAGGCCAGGCGGGAGTGGTCATCGACCATCGAGTGGACGTAGTCGTAGCCGATCTTGGGCCGCTTGTTCTTGGCGACGATGGTGTCGGAGCGTCCGTGGGCCCGCCAGCCGCCACCGTCGGGGATCTTGCCCAGCTTCTTGACATCCACGTGCACCAGTTCGCCGGGACGTTCGCGTTCGTAGCGGACCGCGGTCTGCTTCGAGGTGCGGATCACCTGGCCGGTCATCGGGTCCAGGCAGGTCAGGGGCGGCATGCCCCGTCGGTGCAGGATCCGGGTCACGGTCCGCGGCGCGAGCCCGAGTTCGGCCGCGATCCAGTCAGGGCCGCGTCGGTGCTCCTGACGGGCGGCCACCACCAGGTCCTCCACCGTGGCTGGTGTCGCGGTCGGGCACGCGTGAGGACGGCTGGACCGGTCATGCAGACCGGCCTCGCCCTCGGCGTCCCAGCGTGCCAGCCAGCGGTGAGCACACTGACGTGAAATCCCCATCGCCTTCGCTGCATGGGCGACCGGCCAGTGCTGGTATCGGACCCGATCGACCAGCAGCTTGCGGCCATGAAAGTTGAGGCGGGCGTTACGGTGGGACACGAGGACCTCCGGGTGTGAGATGTGACCTTCGACAAGCCACACCCCACCCGGGGGTCCTCCCTCACGTCAATACCGACGCGCTGTCACCAACCTCTTGGC
>NZ_JCAKNE010000009.1:0-134198 GCF_059515965.1 Propioniciclava sp. LT432
AGCCGACGGCAAAACGCATGGACGCCACATCCCCACAAAAAGGACTCCCGGCACGAAGCCTAAGAACCAGCCGACTGATGGTCAGGATCCAACCACCGCAACCGCGGTACCACCACCCTGACACTGAGCGAAGCCTAATGCGTCCCGTGGCGCGGGATCCCTCAAGCCGTCGCGGTGGGCGAGGGTGAGACCTGCTCGGCGGTGGCTGACGGCTCGGCGCTGGCTGACGGCTCGGCGCTGGCTGACGGGGTGGCCGTGGCTGACGGGGTGGCCGTGGCTGACGGTTCCGCGGTGGCAGTGGGCTCGGACGTGGGGGTCGGCGCCGGCGACGGAGCCGGCTCGGCCGTGGGCGCTGCGTTCGGCGTCGGCTCGGGAGTGGGTGTCGAGGTGGCGCTGTCCGTGGGGGTCGGGGTTGGGGTGGCGCTGTCCGTGGGCGTGGGGGTTGGGGTGGCGCTGTCCGTGGGCGTGGGGGTTGGGGTGGCGCTGTCCGTGGGCGTGGGGGTTGGGGTGGCGCTGTCCGTGGGCGTGGGGGTTGGGGTGGCGCTGTCCGTGGGCGTCGGGGTTGGGGTGGCGCTGTCCGTCGGCCTGGGCGTCGCGCTGGCGCTGTCGGTGGGGGTCGGGGTCGGGGTGGCGCTCTCCGTCGGCGTCGAGGACGGGGTCGGCGTCGGCGTGGACGCCCGACCCGGCGTGGCCGGCACCAGAGGGACCTCGGACAGTTCGGGCAGGGGGCCGGACTCGGACGGCGGCCTGACGGCGGGCAAGCGGCGGCCCGGCGTCCACGGCACCATGGGGGTGTCCAGGCGGACGTAGGGCGACCCGCTCATCACGCCGATCGGGTCGGCGAACGCGCCGTTCAGGAGCACCTCGAAGTGCAGGTGGCAGCCGGTCGACAGGCCTGTTGTGCCGGACAGGCCGATCTGCTGCCCCTTGCGTACATGCTGGCCTTCGGTCACCCCGAGGACGGACAGGTGGGCGTACCGGCTGCTCATGGCATTCGCGTCCACCGTGCCGTGGTCCACCTCCACGAGCAGGCCGTAGCCGCCGGCTGCAGCGGCGCGGGTGACGACGCCGTCCGCCATGGCGACGACCGCGGTTCCACACGCCGCGGTCATGTCGACGCCGTTGTGGTTGCGGACGTAGTGGAGGATCGGGTGGAACCGGGGGCCGAAGGGCGAGGTGATGGGCCCCGGGACCGGGGAGACGAAGCGCGACTCCAGCAAGGATGCGGTGCCAATGGGAACACCCGCGACGAACGGGAGGTTCACATTCGTCGGGGGGACCTCCAGCACCTCGCTGCGGCGGAGCACCGGTGCCGGGACCTCGTCGGCGGCGGGGCCGAAGGTGACCCCGACGGCCCGTCGAGCGCGGTCGGCACGGGAGGCGCTCTCGGTCGACCACCAACGGCCGGCCGTGCTGCTCAACTCCTCGCCACCCAAGGCGGGTGCGGGCGCCGATGGGGGGACGGCGGCGAGGCTCTGGGTGGTGACTCCGGCCAGGGGCACGCTCACGCAGGCTGCGGCCGTCAGGGCGGCGAGCAGACGCTGGCGGCGCTGAGTGGGGCGCCGGGTGGTGGACGGCGGGAAGTCGCCGGGCGCGGGCTGCATCAAGATTCCCTACAGTGGGCCGGATTCACGGGTGAATCAGGTCGGACGGGTGGTCAAGATCGACTGTATGCCCCTCGACGCGAATGGTCCACAGATCGGGCGAACATCTGACCGCGAATCGCCATCACTCTTCGACACGGATCGGCATCGGGATGTCCGCTCTGGACGACGTGGGGGTCCCACCGTGTAAGGTTGGTCGCGGTTGAGGTTGGTAGTTCTTGCTTACGGTCCCCGTTGTGCAGAAGTTCGAGCGTCACCGCAATGGCTCCCGGACCCGGGGGCAAGCATCACATCACGAAAGCAGGAAACATGGCCACCGGAACCGTCAAGTGGTTCAACGCTGACAAGGGCTACGGCTTCATCTCTCCCGACGACGGCTCGGCTGACGTCTTCGCCCACTACACCGCCATCAACTCGCGCGGCTTCCGCTCGCTCAACGAGGGCGACAAGGTGCAGTTCGAGACCGAGCAGGGCCCCAAGGGCCTCCAGGCCACCAACATCCAGGTTGGCTGACACCCACTCCAACCGGACGCCGCGGCTCATGCGAGCCGCGGCGTCCGGCTTTTTTCGGGCAGATCCGCCCCGGTGCGGCCACGGCGTCCTGCTCGTCGCGGTGCCGGCGCTGGAGGATTGGGTGCGCGGGCGGACGGCCCACTACGACGCGTCCTTCGTGGCGGACGACCCCGCCTTTCCCCACGCGCACGTGACCGTGTTGGCGCCCTTCCCCGTCGACGCCGCCGACCGGGCCGAGGCCCTCGCGGCCGCGACGCGCCCCTTCTCCTTCGTCCTGCGTCGGGTCGACGCCTTCGGTGACGGAACGATCCACCTCGTCCCCGAGCCGGACGACGCACTGAGGGACCTCACGGGGGCGGCGAGCCGAGCCGTCCCGGATGTCGTGCCCTACTGGGGTCGGTTCGATCCCGTCCCCCACCTCACGCTCGACCGCGTGAGCGCCGAGGTCTCCGTGGCGTCCACGACGTCCGCGGTGGCCGGCCTGCTGCCGGTGCGGACGTCCGTCACCGAACTCGTCCTGACCTGGTGGGAGGCGGGCGCGTGCCGCGTCCTGGCCCGGTGGCCGCTCTGGACGGCCTGATCCACCCCCACGCTTGGTGTGGGGACAACCTGTGCACAACAAGCGGGGAGGCGTCCCCGGGCCTCGGTTTCCCTCGGAGGCGCGGCGCCGCATCAGGCCTTGTCAAAGCAAGGTGTGAAGGGAGCGCACCGGTTTTCCACCCCGTTGTCCACAGGGATGCGTTCAGTTGATGTAGAGGTCGCCCAACTCCTCGTCGTCCGGATCCTCGTCCAGGGGGACGGGGGAGCCGGGGAGGCGCGTGATGAACTCCGCCCCACCCTCCGGGGCACGCCCAGCCTTCACCCAACCGCCGTGCGCCTGGATCGTCTGGGCGACGATCGACAGCCCCAGGCCCGAGCCCGGGGTCGTGCGGGCGTGATCGGAACGGTAGAAGCGCTCGAACACGTGCGGCAGGTCCTCCTCGGCGATGCCCTGGCCCTGGTCGGCCACGCGGAAGCGGTCGCCGATCAGCTCGACCGTGACCGTGCCGTCGGGTGGGGAGAACTTCACGGCGTTGTCGAGCAGGTTGGTGAAGGCGCGTTCCAGGGCGTCCGGCTCGCCGACGAGGTACAGCGACTCGAGGTGGACGTCCCAGGTGATGCCCGGACCGCGGCGCTTCACCCGCGTCAGCGCGCTCGCGATGATCTCGCGCAGGTCGACGGGAACGCGGGCCGGCTGGTCCTCGTCCTCGCGGCTCAACTGCACCAGGTCTCCGACCAGCTGGGTGAACTCTCCGAGCTGGGCGGCCACGTCGCGGAGGATCTCGGCGCGGGCCCCCTCGGGGAGCATGTGCTGCCGCTCGTCCGCCACCAGGAGTTCCACGTTGGTGCGCATCGACGTCAGGGGGGTGCGGAGCTCGTGGCCGGCGTCGGCGATGAGGCGCTTCTGGCGCTCGCGTGAGCTCTCCAGGGCGCTCAGCATGCGGTTGAACGACCGGCCCAGGTCGGCGACCTCGTCGTCGCCGGCCACGTCGATCGGGGTCAGCTTGTTGGTCGCGGTGATGTTGAGCACGGCGTCCGACAGTTGGCGGACGGGGGCCATGCCGGACTTGGCGATGACGTACCCGGCCGCGGCGGCCGCCGCAGCACCCAAGCCGCCGAACAGCAGCAGCGACAGGCCGGTGGACTGCAGGATCGCGCTGGTCGTCGAGAGCGGACGCCCCAGCACGAGCGCCCAGTGCTCCTCCTGGTTCACCAGCGGGACCGCCACGATGCGGGTCGGGACCCCGTTCGAGTCGACGCCCGTCCGGGACGACCATCCCTGCGAGGTCCGCGCGATCGTCAGCTCCTCGGGGCCGAGCACGAGGGTCGTTTGGCGGCCGGGTTGGGTGATCTGGTGGGTGTCGGCGCGGATCAGCATGATCGCGACGTTCGCGGCACGCCATGTGGTGGTGTCGATGCCGCCCATGTTGTCCAGGTCCTCCGACACGGTGCCGGACGTGATGGAGGCGACCTCGACGAGTTCCTTGTCGAGCTGGTCGTAGACGGTCAGCAGGGTCACGGAGTAGGCCGCGATGCCGGTGGCCGCGACGGCAGCGGCCACCGCGGACGCGATCAGCAGGGCGAGCCGGTCCTGCAGGGGCCGGTGGGCGGCGGAGAAGAGGTTGCGCAGCCCGCTCACGGGGCCGTCTCGCGCAGCACGTACCCGATGCCGCGGACGGTGTGGATCAGGCGGGAGCGGCCCTCACCCTCGGTCTTGCGGCGCAGGTAGCCGATGTACACCTCCAACGAGTTCGCCGTCGTCGGGAACTCGAAGCCCCAGACCTCGTTCAGGAGCCACGACCGCTCGAGCACCTTGCGGGGGTGCTCCATGAACGTCTGCAGCAGGGCGAACTCGGTGCGGGTCAGGGAGATGCGGCGCCCGCCGCGGGTGACCTCGCGGGTGTTCAGGTCGACGCGCAGGTCCGCGAACGTGAGCACCTGGCCCTCGGAGGGAGCCCCCGGATCCTCGTTCTCGGGGCGGCTGCGGCGGGTGAGGGCGCGGAGGCGGGCCATCAACTCGTCGAGGGCGAACGGCTTGGCCATGTAGTCGTCGGCGCCGGCGTCCAGCCCGTCGACGCGGTCGCCGACGGCGTCGCGCGCGGTCAGGACGAGGATCGGGACGTCATTGCCCTGGCTGCGGAGCATGCGCGTGGTCTCGAGTCCGTCGAGCCGGGGCATCATGACGTCCATGACCACCGCGTCCACCTTGTGTGCCGACAGGTGGGCGAGGGCCTCGATGCCGTCGTTGGCGGACGCAACCTCGTACCCGCTGTACTGGAGCGACCGCTTCAGCGAGTCGCGGACGGCCTGGTCGTCGTCCACCACGAGGATGTGCATGGGGGCATCCTATCGGCGCGGCAAGATCCTCACCCGTCCGAGCACGCCGGACCCGGGCTGGTCGTCCGGGGCGGCGCCCCTCATCAGGTGTGGACCTGGTCCCGGCGACCGACGAACGAGTTCAGGATGAAGCTGACGATGGACACGATGAGGGCGCCCAGCACGGCGCTCCAGAACCCGTCGACGCCCCACGGGACGCCGAGCTGGGCGCACACCCAAGACGTCAGCATGAGCAGGGCGGCGTTGATGATGAGCAGGAACAGGCCGAGCGTGATGAGCAGCAGCGGCGAGGTGAAGAATACGAACAGGGGCTTGATCAGGGCGTTCACCAGACCGAAGATCGCCGCGACGATGAGCATCGTGATGGCCGCGTCGGTGGGCTCGCCCGAGTAGTCCAGTCGGATGCCGGGCAGCAGCCAGGTGGCGAAGGTCAAAGCCAGGGCGCTGACCAAGAATCGAATGATCACGGGCCCATCCTCCCACGTGGGGCAGAATGACGACCCCGGGGTCATCCCTGTCAAGGGCCTGATCCGGGTCACAGAAAGGCACCGTGGCGTGGGCGAATTGACCGGACGGGACTTCCTCAAGGAGGTGGACTTCACCCCGGATGAGTGGGCACACCTGGTGTCCCTGACCGGGGAGCTGAAGGCCGCCCGGAGGGAAGGCCGCGAGGAGCGACGCCTGACGGGCCAGAACTACGCCCTCATCTTCGAGAAGGGCTCCACCCGGACGCGCGCCGCCTTCGAGGTCGCCGCCCGGCACCAGGGCGCCGCCACGACCCACCTCGATCCGTCGGGTTCCCACATCGGATCCAAGGAGTCGGCCGCCGACACCGCCCGCGTCCTGTCCCGCCTGTACGACGGCATTGAGTTCCGAGGCGCCAAGCAGGACACCGTCGAGACGTTGGCCGAATACTCCCCGGTTCCGGTGTGGAACGGGCTCACCGACGAGTGGCACCCGACCCAGGCGCTCTGCGACGCGTTCACGATGGTCGAGGCGTCCGGACGCGCTGCGTCCGACCTGTCGTTCGCCTACTTCGGGGACGCCCGCTTCAACATGGGCAACTCGCTCATGACGATGGGCGCGATGATGGGCATGGACGTCCGGATGATCTCCCCGGCCGCGTTCGCCCCCGACCCCGACCTGGTCGCGGGCGCCCGGGACATCGCGCGCGAGACAGGCGCACGCATCACCATCAGCGACGACATCGAGGACGCCCGGGGAGTGGATTTCGTCCACACCGACGTCTGGGTGTCGATGGGGGAGCCAAAGGGCGTGTGGGCCGAGCGGTGCCGCGTTCTGGCTCCGTACCGGGTGACGAGGCACGTGATGGACCTGGCCGGCCCGGGCGCGAAGTTCATGCACTGCCTGCCGGCGTTCCACGACCTGGAGACCTCAACGGCCCGGCTGGTCCACGACATCACGGGCCTGAGGGAGCTCGAGGTGTCGGACGAGGTGTTCGAGTCCGAGGCGTCCATCGTCTTCGAGCAGGCCGAGAACCGGCTGCACTCGATCAAGGCGGTCCTGGTCGCGACCTGCAGCTGAGGCGTCCCGGGGGAGCACGCAGGAGCGGGCGGCTCCCGGAGGAGTCCGCCCGCTCGGCAGGGGTTGCGGTGGTTACCAGACGCGAATGCGCCTGCCGCCCATCGGGACCAGGTTGAGGATCAGCCCGACCACGATGAGGATGATGCCGATCGTGACGAGCGGCAGCGGCGTGTTCACGAGGAGGCCGATGATGAGCAGGATCAGACCGAGGGTGACCATGGTGTTCCCCTTTGCTGTCGACGGTGCCGGACGGGTGTTCGGCGTTGATCCAGCTTGTCACCGCGATTCGACTCGGCGGGTCCGGCGCTCTCCCTGAAATGTGCGGCGCTGCGTCAGGGGTTCACCTGAGTTTGGCAGGTGCGTGCGCACCTCCCGTCACGCCACCTCTCCTGCCCCCGTGACGCTCTTGCGTCACTCCTCCAGGGCGCCGATCTGCTGCAACCAGCGGCGGGACGCCGCGTCCGACTCCCACAGGTGCGCGACCCAGCCGGCACGCTCGGCGCCGGCCACGTTCGCGGCCTTGTCGTCGATGAACGCGATCTCGTGCGCCTCCAGTTCGAGCACCTCACCCACCCGCAGGTAGGTGCCCAGGTCGGGCTTGAGGATGCCCATGGCGGCTGAGATGAACCAGAAGTCCACATCGTCGGCGACGTCGCTGCCCAGCAGCGCGTGGTCGATGTTGTAGGGGGCGTTGCTGAGGATGGCCGTCGTCCGGCCGGAGGCACGCACGTCCGCGACCAGCCGCCGAGCCTGAGGGCGGAAGCGGAGCCAGCCCCTGGCGTCCATCTTCGCCAGTTGTTGCACTGTCTCCAGGGCTGCCGGCCTGCCGACGCCCTCGAGGATGGGCTTCCAGTACTCGGAGTCGGACGCCCCCGCGTCGTACGCGTCGCGCCCGGCCCAGTACAACTCCTCGAAGCGCTCCGGGTCGACTCCCAGCAGCGTGGCCGGCTCGCTGATCACGCCCTCTCCGGACGCCAACACCCCACCCAGGTCGAACACCACCGCACGGATCATGGCCACCAGTCTGCAGGATCGACGGCCCGGCGCGCTTCCGTTGGGCGGAGTGCGCCTCGACCCTCGACACGGCAGGGCCCACGGTGGAGACTGTGGGATCGGACCACAGCTTTACCTACGGTTACGTAACTGTATTATGGAGGGTGTGACCATGCAGAACCCGAACGCGTCCGAGACGGTGGTGACACCCGGCGGCACGCGGATCGAGCGCACTCAGGAGTTCATCCAGTTGCTCACCCCCGCCGGTGAGCGCGTCGAGGACGAGAACTTCCACTTCACCCACGACGACGCCGTCGTCGCCGCCAACCTGCGGCGCATGGTGCTGGGGCGTCGCCTCGACACCGAAGCGACCGCGCTCCAGCGCAAGGGCCAGTTGGGCCTCTGGCCGCCGAGCCTGGGCCAGGAGGCTGCCCAGGTGGGCTCGGGCGCCGCGGTCGCGCCCTTGGACCACGTCTTCCCCTCCTACCGCGAGCACTCGGTGGCCCTGATGCACGGCGTGGAACCGCTGGACCTGCTCAAGACCTTCCGCGGGAGCGCCATGGTCGACTGGGATCCGGTGCCCACGCGGTTCCACATCTACTCGTTCGTCATCGGCACGCAGTCGCTCCACGCGGTGGGCTACGCCCTGGGCATGCTGTACGACGGCTTGGTGGGCAACAATGACGGGGACGCCAACGGGGCGGTGCTGGTCTACTTCGGCGACGGTGCCACCAGCCAGGGCGACGTGAACGAGGCGTTCGTGTTCGCCTCCAGCTACCAGGCGCCGGTCGTCTTCCTGGTCCAGAACAACCAGTGGGCGATCTCGGAGCCGATCGAGGTGCAGTCGAGGATTCCCCTCTACCAACGTGCGTTCGGCTTCGGGATCCCGGGCGTCCGGGTCGACGGCAACGACGTGCTCGCCGTCCAGGCGGTCACCGAGTGGGCGCTGGACCGCGCCCGCCGTGGCGAGGGGCCGACCCTCATCGAGGCGTTCACGTACCGCATGGGGGCGCACACCACCTCGGACGACCCCACCAAGTACCGCCGCCGCGAGGAGGAGGCCGAGTGGCGCGCCAAGGACCCGATCGAGCGCGTGAAGAAGTACCTGCTCGCGCGCGGTGAGATCGACCAGGCCTGGCTCGACGAGTTGGACGCCGAGGCCGAGGCGCTCGGCGTCCGGGTGCGTGAGGGGGTGCTCGACCTGCCCGAGCCCCGCCTGGAGGACCTCTTCGGGAACATCTACGCATCCCTCCCGCCGGGTCTGGCGGCACAACGAGACGAGTACCTGGCCTACGAGGCCGGCTTCGAGGAGCCCTGATGGCGGAGATGACCATGGCCAAGGCCCTGAACGCGGGACTGCGTCGGGCCCTGGAGGCCGATCCCAAGGTGCTCATCGCCGGCGAGGACGTCGGCAAGCTCGGCGGCGTGTTCCGGATCACCGAGCACCTGCAACGTGACTTCGGCAAGAACCGCGTGGTCGACACCCCGCTCGCCGAGTCCGGCATCGTCGGCACCGCTCTGGGGCTGGCGTTGCGGGGTTACAAGCCCGTCGTCGAGATCCAGTTCGACGGGTTCGTGTGGCCGGCCTTCGACCAGATCACCTCGCAGGTGTCCCGGATGCGGTTCCGGTCCATGGGGAGGCTGTCGGTGCCGATGGTCATCCGCATCCCGTTCGGCGGCGCCATCGGGGCGGTCGAGCACCACTCCGAGTCGCCCGAGGCCTACTTCATCCACACGCCGGGGCTGATCGTCGTCTCGCCGTCCACGCCGTTGGACGCCTACTGGATGATCCAGCAGGCCATCGCCATGGAGGATCCCGTCATCTTCCTCGAGCCCAAGCGGCGCTACCACGAGAAGGGCGAGGTCGACCTGGCCGAGCCGCCACTCCCGTTGGACCAAGCGCGCGTCGTCCTCGAGGGGACGGACGCCACCATCCTCACCTATGGGCCCCTGGTGAAGACGGCCGTGGAGGCCGCGGTCGCGGCGTCCGCCGAGGGTCGCTCGCTGGAGGTCATCGACCTGCGCTCGCTGGCCCCGCTGGATGACGCGACCATCCGCGCCTCGGTGGAGAAGACCGGACGGGCGATCGTCGTGCACGAGGCCGCGCGCACGGGCGGGTTCGGTGCCGAAATCGCCGCCCGGATCCAGGAGTCCTGCTTCTACTCCCTGGAGGCACCGGTCCTGCGCGTGACCGGCTACGACCTGCCCTACCCGCCGAGCCGCGCCGAGAAGAAGTTCCTGCCCGACCTCGACCGCATCCTCGACGCCGTCGACCGATCGTTCGCACACTAGGAGTTCCATGTTCGAGATGAAGCTGCCCGACCCCGGTGAGGGGTTGCAGGAGGCCGAGATCGTCACCTGGCTCGTCAAGCCCGGTGATGAGGTGATCGTGAACCAGGTCGTGGTCGAGATCGAGACGGCGAAGTCGCTCGTCGAGTTGCCCGCGCCGGTGGCCGGCACCGTCGCCGAGTTCCTCGTCGCCGAGGGCGACGTCGTGCCCATCGGGACCGTGATCGCCCGGATCGACGACGGGTCCGCGACCCCGGCGCCCGCCGAGGCGGGCGGGGCTCCCGCCCAGACCGGCCAAGCTCCTGCCGAGGCCGGGGCGGCTCCTGGCGAGGGCGGCAAGGCTCCCGCCCAGGCCGGCGAAGGCTCCGGCTCCGTCCTCGTCGGGTACGGCACCTCCTCGTCCGTGTCGCGCCGCGCACGCAAGGGAGGCGTCGCCGCCCCGGGCCCGGAGACCGAGCAGGTGCACGCGGCCTTCGGGCTGGAGGAGACCCCCGGCCACCACACGGGGGGCCGCGAGCGGGTCGAGGTGATCGAGCACGAGGCCCTCGAGCCGCCGTTGCCGCGCCCCGAGGCCGGGAAGGTGCAGCGTCCGGCCGCCCTCGCGCCCACCGATCCGTCCGGGCGTCCGCTCGCCAAGCCGGCCGTCCGCCGGTTGGCGCGCGACCTGGGCCTCGACCTGGCCACGGTGGCCGGCACCGGGCCGAACGGCTCGATCACCCCCCTCGACGTCGCGCAGGCGGCGGCGGGCGAGGCGTCCGGACGCCGCGGGCCGACGCGGATCCCGATCCGGGGCGTCCGCCGGCAGATGCTGCACGCGATGCAGGCCTCGCTGCAGGTGCCCCAGTCGTCCGTCTGGATGGACGTCGACGTCACCAAGACCGTGGAGCTCATCGAGCAGCTCAAGGGCCGGCGCGAGTTCGCGGGGCTGCGGATCAGCCCGATCGTGGTGCTCGCCAAGGCTGTCTGCCTCGCGATGGAGCGCCACCCCGAGGTGAACTCGTCGCTGGACCTCGAGCGCCAGGAGATCATCGTCAACACCGACGTGAACCTCGGCATCGCGGCCGCCACCCAGCGCGGCCTGGTGGTGCCGAACATCAAGCGGGCCAACGCGATGAACCTGCTCGAACTGGCCCAAGCCCTGAACGAGCTCGTCAGCAAGGTGCGCGACGGGCACATCACGCCCGCGGACGCCTCGCACGGGACCTTCACGATCACCAACGTGGGCGTGTTCGGCGTTGAGGCCGGGACCCCGATCCTCAACCCGAACGAGTCGGCGATCCTGCTGCTGGGCACGTTCAACCGGAAGCCGTGGGTGGTCGGGGAGGGCGCGAACGAGCGGCTCGAGATCCGCTCCGTGGCCAAGCTCACGCTCACGATCGACCACCGGGTGCTGGACGGCGAGCAGGCCTCGCGGTTCCTGGGTGACGTGGCGTCGATGCTGACCGATCCCGGCTTGTCGCTGCTGTTCTGACGGGGGCGACGGCCGGCGCGACAATGGACACCATGCTCTCCCCGACGCTCACCGTCACCACCGCCACCACCCGGCTGGACAACATCCGCGCCAACCTCGACGCCATCCGCGCCCGGGTGGGGGAGCGGCTCGTCCTGCTCGCGGTGAAGGCCGACGCGTACGGGCACGGGGCGATCGAGGTGTCCCGCATGGTCGAGCGGACGGGGTCCGCCGACTGGTTGGGCGTGGCCACCGCCGACGAGGCGGTCGCCCTCCGGGACGCCGGCGTCCGCCTGCCGATCCTCAAGCTGAGCCACGCCCTCTCGGACGCCGAGGTCGCGGCCTGCGTCGAGCACCACGTGGACCTCGCCGTGGTGTCCGCCGCGACCATCGACCAGGTCGCGCGCATCGCGTCCGAGTTGGGGCGTACGGCGTCCGTGCACCTCAAGGTGGACACCGGCATGCGCCGCATCGGCTGCGAGCCCGCCGACGCGCCCGCGCTGGCGCACCGGGCGGACGCCGCGGGCCTGCGCCTGCGCGGGTTGTACAGCCACCTGCCCGTGTCGGACACCGAGGCGGGCCGCGAGTTCACCGAGGCGCAGGTCGCGCGCTTCCGCGCCGTGGCGGACGCCGTGGCCGCGGCGCGTGGACCGATCGAGATCGTCCACCTGGCGAACTCGGGCGCGGTGATGATGCACCCCGACGCGTGGTTCGACATGGTCCGGCCCGGGATCATGGCCTACGGCTCCAGGCCCGACCCCCTGACCGCCCCCACCGTGCCGCTGCAGCCCGGTCTGGAGTGGACGACGCGCGTCTCGTTCGTGAAGACCGTCGCCGCGGGGGAGACCGTCGGCTACGGACGGACGTGGACGGCTCCCCGCGACACCACCATCGCGACGATCCCGGTCGGGTACGGCGACGGTTACTCGCGGTTGCTGTCCAACTGCGGACGGGTGCTCGTCGGCGGGCGCCCGTACCCCGTGGTGGGTCGGGTCTGCATGGACCAGTCGATGGTCGACCTCGGTCCGGACGCCGACGAGGCCGTCGGCGAGGAGGTCGTGCTGGTCGGACGCAGTGGCGACGAGGAGATCACCGTGCAGGAACTGGCCGACGCCATGGGAACGATCCCCTACGAGGTGACGTGCCTGATCGCAGGGCGCGTCGCCCGCGGGATGGTTCCCGAGTCCTGAGCCGGGGGAGGTCCCGTGCTCCCTGCGGGAACGCTACTACACGGCGTAGAATGGCTGTCAGATGCCCGGGCGGGCCGGGCACCGCCGTCCCCCGAGGGGGTGGGAACGATGTCGACAATGGTGAGGTCCAAGCTCAGTGCAGCTGCCCTGGCGGTCGGTGTTCTCGCGGTGGCGATGCTCATCGGCGCCTACTTCGTTCGGCCGATGGAGACCCGCGCCTGGGTCTTCACGGCCGCCTTCGCCGTCGGTCTGGCCGCGCTCGCCCTGGCCGCCGGCGACAACCTGCACTTCCGGCATGAGCGGATCGCCTTCCTGCCCACCACGAGGATGGGGTGGTGGTCGGTGGGGCTGGTCCTCGCGGCCTTCGCGCTGCTCGCGGTGGCGTCGATCGCGCTGGCCCTGCTGCGGAGCGGCGGCCCCGACGGACCGGATGCGCTCTTCGTGCCCCTGTTCCTGATCACCGGCCCCGCGTTCCTGGCGATGGTCGCAGGCGGGGTCGTGGCGGTGGTGGCATGGTTCAGGAGGAAGGAGCGGTCGTGGCTCGTGCTGGCGACCGTCCTGCCCGCCCTGTTCGCGCTCTACTTCGTGGTGGGTGAGTTCACGTTCCCGCATTGACCTTGCGCGAGGTTCGATGCGCGTCTAACGTTGACGTGTGTCGAACGACCTTGATCGGCAGGTTCACCTGCTGAAGGCCATCGCGGACGCGACGCGTCTGCGCATCCTTGGCCTGCTCGCGGACCGGCCCCACACCGGCCGCGAGCTGGCGGACGCCCTGGGGCTCAGCGCGCCGACCGTGAGCCACCACATGCAGCGCCTCACTGAGGTCGGCGTCGTCACCGCCACGCCGGACGCCACGCGGCGCATCTATGCGCTCAACGAGGGGTTGCTGGACGCGGTGGCGGGGGAGGGCGTCCGCGCGGGGCACCCGACGCTCGACGACGACCCCGAGCACCAGCGCACGCTGCGCATCTTCTTCGACGGCCCCCGGCTCCGGCAGATCCCGACCAAGCGCAAGGCCAGGGCGTCCGTGCTGTTGGAGTTGCTGCGCCGGTTCGAGCCGGGTCGTCGTTACGACGAGGTCGAGGTGAACGGCATCCTGCGCGAGGCGCACGACGACGTGGCGTTCCTGCGCCGCGAACTTGTCGACTACCGCTACCTCTCCCGCGAGGGCGGGGAGTACTGGGTCACCACCGAGCCGCCCGAGCGCGACGCCAACGAGGCTCAGGAGGTCCCGGCCGGCGAGGCCGCGTGGCTGGGTGCGCTGATCCGCGGGGCGGTGGGCAACGCCTGATGGGCACGTACACCTACCGTCCGGCCGAGGGTCATGGCCTGCCGCACAACCCGTTCAACGCCATCGTCGCACCCCGTCCCATCGGCTGGATCGGCACACTGTCGGCCGCCGGACGCCGCAATCTCGCCCCGTACTCGTTCTTCAACGCGTTCAACTACACGCCGCCGCTGGTCGGCTTCTCCAGCACCGAACCCAAGCACACGGCCCGCAACTGCGCCGAAACCGGCGAGTTCACCTGGAACCTGGTCTCCGCCGACCTCCTCGAGGCCATGAACGCCACGTCCACCCCCACCGATGTGGACGAGTTCGAGCGCGCCGGGCTGACGGCCGCGGCGTCCGACCTGATCGCGGCGCCGCGCGTCGCGGACGCCAAGGTGACGTTCGAGTGCCGGGTGAGCCAGCAGCTCGAACTCACGGGGGCGGACGGGCGGCCCAGCGGGGCGGTGCTCACGATCGGGGAGGTCGTGGTGGTGCACATCGACGACAGCCTGTTGGTGGACGGCGTCTTCGACACGGTCGCGGCCCGGCCGATGCTGCGCGGGGGCGGTCCGTCGGCCTACTTCGGTGTCGACCCGAGCACCCGTCGCGACCTGCGGCGTCCGGTCGACTAGGTCTGGTGCGGACCCTCGCCCCGGGTGAGGCGACGACGGCTCACGAACACCTCGCGGGCGTAGGCGCCGACCTCCATGGTCGACAGGCCGTCCATGGCGGCGCCGACTCCGCCGCCCAGCAGCGGGACGCGGCGGGCGAACAGCAGGGAGGCGTGACGTCCACCGATGCGGGCGAGCAGTTCGCCGAGGACCTTCTCGCTGATCAGGCGGTCCATGGAGTCGTCGAACACCGGGGCGGTGGCGATGGCCTGCGCGTTGCTGGGCAGGACGCCTTCGTCGATGAGCTTCTGGGTGCCGTCCCGGCCCAGGAGGCACAGCGTCATCGCCGAGCGGACCTGACGGGAGTCGATGTCGTAGCCCCTCAGGTGGGCGATCGCCGCGATGAGGCGGATCTGGACCACCGCGAGGCCGGCGATGTTGGCGGGAAGCGTCACCGCGAGGGTCGGGAGCCCGCCGAGGCTGGTGATGAAGCCCTGGGCGCCGGCCAGGCCGACGTGGGTCAGCGCGAGGGATTCGATCGCGTCCTCGACGGAGTCGCTCTTGACGAGGTGCTTCGCCGCGGCCGACTTCGCGCCGGGAAGGGTGGAGGTGCCGTTGATCGCCGCTTCCAGCAAGGTGCGCAACAGGTTGCCGCCCACCTCGGGGGCGCGGGCGACCGGGTTCTTGCTGACGTCGCGCGACTCGGGTGCCATGGGAAAAGGGTAGGCCGCGCGTCCGCATCGCCGCAGCGGGGCCTCCCCGGTCGCCCCCTGACGGCGGCGCACCGGGGGAATGGTCGGCGGGACGTGCCAGACTGCACGCATGGCGCTGTCGGGGGTGTTCGGGCCGGAGTCGTCCTGGCCCGCGCAGGATCTCGTGGCCCTGTCGGGGGAGTTCGATCCCGAACTGGTGCTGGCGGGGTACGCCGCGGGTGTCTTCCCGATGCCCCTGCTCGACTTCGGCCCGTCCGAGGCGATGGGCTGGTGGTCACCGGTCCATCGGGGCATCCTCCCGCTGGACGACCTGCGCGTCACCCGGTCCTTGCGCAAGTCGGCGAAGAAGTATCTGGTGACGTTCGACCGGGCCTTCGAGGAGGTGCTGCGACGGTGCGCCGACCCACGCCGCGAATCGGGCTGGATCTCCGCGCAGATCGCCGAGGTGTACACGGAGTTGCACCGCGAGGGGGTCGTCCATTCCGTCGAGGCATGGACGCCCGCCGGTGACCTCGCCGGCGGCCTCTACGGCGTGTCGCTCGGTGGGTTGTTCGCCGGAGAGTCGATGTTCCACGACCCGGAGATCGGACGCGATGCGTCCAAGGTGGCACTGGTGCGTCTGGTCGAGTTGCTCGACGACGGAGTCGAGGGCCGCTTGCTGGACGTCCAGTGGGTCACCGACCACTTGGCCACGCTGGGTGCCGTTGAGGTCGACCGCCCGGACTACCTGCGGCTGTTGGAGGAGGCGCTGGAGTTGCCGGCGCCGGATTGGTCTGGGGACAACTGAAGAAGGTTTCCACAAATGGGTCTCTGTGTTCGAATAATGTCAGTGGGGCGTCGTAGCTTGAGGGCATGGAGACGACCAGCAGCTCGGCGGCCGCGATCGCGTCGATCGCAAACGCGCTGGATTCCATCTGCCACGACGAGCGTCGCGCGATAGCACCACATTGTGCCTTGGTGGGCGGGCGGTTCGACATCGTTGGCGAACCTCGTGCTTTTCTTTGCCCCCACCACCACGGCACCGTCGAACCACCGCGCTTCTGGAGGGGCGTGCCGCCTGATCGCTGGGAGGTGCGGCTCGACGAGCGCGGGTCCCCGGAGTTCCTGCCGCCGCGGAGGCTCGACCCGGAGCGGACGCCGCTGGTTCGCGGGGATAATGGCGGGGGCTTGCGGGCGCGGCTCAGCGGTCGCGCTTGTCAAGCTTGACCGTGTGGCCGCCGAGCAGCAGCTTGCCGCGCAGCACGAGGGTGCCGTTGGAGCCGTCCCCCTGCGCCGAACGGCGAATGCTGTTGCCCCCCGCGACCGCCTCGGTCTCCTCGATCACACGGACGCCTCGGGGCACGTGCAGGCTGTGGCCGCCCAGCACGGCCGGCACATCGAGCGTGAGGACAACCCCGGGGCCCAGGGCGTCCCGCAGGTAGATGTCGTCCCCGCCCAGCAGGGCGAAGTTCCGGAAACCCTGGCCCGGCGCGAGGTCGATCCGGCGTCCGGTGAGGATGGTCGCCGTCCAGGGGGCGTGCACTCCGGTGGCGACGCGTCCACGGCGACGGCCGGGGTTCCACCGGGAGTCCAGCTCGCGACCCTCGGGCACGTCGGCGACGAGGTCGGGGAGTTGGTCGATGAAGCGCGCCGACAGGGCGGACTCCTGGCGCTGGGTCAGGTCGTCGAGGTCGAGGCGCCCGGCAGCGTAGGCCTCGTGCAGCACGCCGAGCACCGCGTCGCGATCCGCGTCGCTGGCGCGCAGTCGTCGGTGGTGCTCGAGCTCGGGCATGGCCCCGATTCTATGACGAGGACGTGTCGCCGCCTCGGGGAGGTCACCTGCAGGTCCGGGAGTTCTCGTCCCGTCCGGCCTAGCATGGCTCCATGCCCGAGATGCCCGAGGTGGAGGCGCTCCGCGTCTTCCTGGCCGAGAACTTGGTGGGTCGGACGGTCGTCCGCGCCGACTTGGCGGCGATCTCGGCCCTCAAGACCTTCGCGATCCCCCTCAGCGCTCTGCACGGCATGGAGGTCGCCGGCGTCGAGCGCCGGGGCAAGTTCATCGCGATCGACGTGGACGGCACCTGGCTCGTGTTCCACCTCGCCCGCGCCGGCTGGCTGACGTGGCACGACCCGGTGCCGGAGACCACGGTGCGTCCCGGCAAGGGTCCGCTCGCGCTCCGGGTGGCGTTCGAGTCCGAGCCCGATGAGTCCGGCGCAACCCGCACCATCGGCTTCAGCCTCACCGAGGCCGGCACGCAGAAGCACCTGGCGGTGTACGTCGTGCCCGACCCCGCCGAGGTGCCCGGCATTGCACGCCTGGGTCCGGACCCGCTCGCAGAGGACTTCACCCGCGACGACTTCGCCGCGATCCTCGCCGAGCACGGTCGGACCCAGCTCAAGGGCTTGTTGAAGGACCAGTCGGTCCTGGCCGGCATCGGCAACGCGTACTCCGACGAGATCCTCCAAGCGGCTCGCCTGAGCCCGTTCAAGCTCGCCGGCAGCCTCACCGAGGACGAGGTGACCACGCTGTTCGAGGCCGTCCGCAGCGACCTCGGGGCAGCCATCGCGCGCTCCGTGGGGGAGAAGCCCGCCAACCTCAAGGACGGCAAGCGGACGACGATGCGGGTCCACGGCAGGAAGGGCGAGCCCTGTCCCACCTGCGGCACCACCGTCGCCGAGGTGAGCTTCGCCGACTCGTTCCTGAACTACTGCCCCGGCTGCCAGACCGGAGGCAAACTCCTGGCCGACCGGCGGCTGTCCAAGCTGCTCAAGTAGCCGCGATCCCCACCGTGCGGCGCGGCACCGGGCTCGAATAGACCACGTTCGTGGCGATCGACCCCATGGTGGCGAACCGCTCGGCGACGCGTTCGAGATCGGGCATGGAGCGAGCGACCACCTTGATCAACATGCAGTCGTCACCGGTCAGGTGGTGCGCCTCCACCACCTCGGCCGTGTTCTCCAGCGCGTCGTGGAGTGACCTGTGATGCATCGGGGAGCACCGCAGCCGAATGTAGGCCACGATCGGGAAGCCCAGCAGGCCCAGGTCGACCTCGGCGTGGTACCCGCGCACGACCCCGGCGTCTTGGAGGCGACGAAGTCGTTCAGCCGTGGCCGAGGCGGACAGCCCGATCGCGCGACCGAGCTCGGCGAGAGTGATGCGGGCGTCCTCCTGCAGTCGCCGGACGAGCGCGTCGTCCATCGCGTCCAAAGTGGTGTTCCGGTGGAACAACGTCATGAATGCGAATATACCGATGAAGTCACGGTCTTCGTCGGGAAGATCCGGGGGTTTGCCGTTCAATCGCGGGCGATTCCCGGGCAGTCTGTGGGGCATGATCGACAATGACGCCGTCCGCTACTTCCAGACCAAACTCGCCCACGAGACGTCGCCCCGCGATGTGAGTGCCATGCAGGCCAACGGCGCTGACTTCGTACTCATCGACGTGCGCGACGCGGAGGCCTTTGCGCACGGGCGCATCCCGGGTTCGCAAAACATCGCTCTCGACCAGCTCGGAACCGTCAACCTCGATCCGGGCGTGCCCGTGGTCGTGTACTGCTGGGGACCTTCCTGCAACGACGCCACCCGTGGAGCCCTGGCGCTTGCGGCTCGCGGCCTGCAGGTGCGCGAGATGATCGGAGGCTTCGAGTACTGGGTGCGGGCCGGTCTCACGACCGAGGCGGCGTCCGGCCCGCACTACCGCCCGGTCGACCACCTCACCGCGTCCCACCGCTGACGCCCGGGAGGGCAGGCACGGACGTCCCCAGGAACTGCCCCGCGGCATCACGGCACCCCGTCCCGCGGGGCCTCTGTGCGGTTTCGACGGGCAACCCAGGGCACTCCGTTCGGGATGGGGGAGTGCTTCACAGTAGCCTTGGGCCAACTCGAACCCCCTGGAGGCCCCCGATGAAAGCGATCGTCGAAGCGTGGAACCGCTTCCTCGATCGTCCGTGGACCAAGAATGGACCGCTGGGCCTGTGGCTCATCGTCGTGAGCTGCGCCACCACCATCGTCGTCGCGTTCCTCGGGCCGTCCAGCGTCACGCTCAACGTCGGCCCCGCGGGCGGCAGCCTGCTGCCGCCGTGGTTCATCCCGGTCGAGGTGGGCGAGCAGATCGGGTTGCCCCTGTCGGAGTGGGTCGTCGTCCCGGTGCTGTGGGTCGGGATCACCATCGGCACCGTGGGCCTGCTCATCGCCTGGCGGGCGGTGACGGCGGGCTGGCGTCCGGGCATCCACCGCCTGTTCCTCCTCGGCGTCGGCCTCAGCGCCGCCACGGCGGCGGTCCCCCCGCTGACCAGCGCAGACGTCCTCATGTACGCCGCCTACGGACGCCTCCAGCGCCAAGGCGTCGACCCCTACAGCATCACGCCGGCGGAGATCTTCCGGCAGACGTACGACCCCGTCCTCGTCTGGACCGAACGACCCTGGCAGGACACCCCGTCCGTGTACGGACCAATCGCGTCCTTCACGCAGTGGCTCGCCAACGTGCTGGGTGGCGACTCCATGCACGACGTCGTGTTCTGGCTGCAACTCATCCACGTGACGGCGTTCATCGTCGTCTGCGCGGTCATGATCAAGCTCGCCCACGGCGACGCGGCCCTGCAGACGCGCTCGGTGTTGTTCACCATCCTCAACCCGTTGCTCATCTGGGCCGTCGTCGCCGGCGGCCACAACGAGGCGCTCACGCTGGTGTTCGCCATCGTCGCTCTGAGGTTCATGCGCCGGAGCCCGTTCGTGACGGGCATCTTCATCGGCCTGGCCGGGTCGGTGAAGGTCTCGCTGGTGTTCTACGGGCTGGCCATGGTGTGGGGCTACCGCCACGACTGGCGCAGGGTGGTGCAGCTGGGCGTCGGCGCGCTGATCCCGATCGGCATCCTCTACGGGGTCTTCGCTCCGAGCGCGCTGTTCGCCGCCGCGCGGAACACCGGGTACGTCTCGGGTGGGTCCTGGGCGCCATGGGTCGACTCGGCCCTGGCCTGGGTGCTGCCGGCGCCCGTGGCCCGCTCCATCACCGGCCTCCTCGGCTGGGGCGGCATGGTCGTCATCGCCTGGATGCTGTCGCGTGTCCTGCCGTGGAAGGCCGTGCCCGGCACGAAGCTCCCGGCCGAGCGGGATCCGCTCACCATCGCCGTCCGCACCGCCGTCGTGCTGTGCACCGCGTGGCTCGTGACGTCCCCCTACACGTTGGCCTGGTACGACCTCATCGTGTGGGCGCCGTTGGCGCTGCTCCACCGGACGCGCCTCGACTGGCTCATGGCCCTGCGCGGCACGGCCCTCTCGGTTTCGTACGTCACCGGCCGCACGGTCGGCTTCTCGGACTTCATGGTGGACGTGGTCTCGTACGGCATCCGGGACGTCGTCAGCTCGGCCGTGCAGTGGTTCGTCCTCGGCGCGCTCGTGTACTGGTGGTGGTCCACCGACCGCACCCGGCCGACGTGGGCGTTCGTGAAGCGGGGGGCGTCCGACCTGTTGTTCAGCGTGCCGCGCATCGAGAAGGCCGCGGCCGAGGTGTCCGGGCGGCCCGTCGTCCGGCGCTGGCGGCGTCCGGGAGGCAGGCAGACCGGCCCTTGAGCGGTCCGCGACCGTAGACTCGACCGGTGATCGGATACTTCGGACCAGCCGGAACCTTCACCCACCAGGCGTTGCTCACCTTCTCGGACGCGGAGGCGCAGCCATACGCGACCGTCCCGGGTGTGCTGGACGCCGTGCGTGCGGGCGAGGTGGACGCCGCGTTCGTCCCGATCGAGAACTCCGTGGAGGGCGGCGTCACCGCCACGCTCGACAACTTGGCGCTCGGGCACGTGCCGCTGGTGATCGTCCGCGAGGTCCTGCTGCCGGTGTCGTTCGTGCTGGCGGTCCGGCCCGGCCACCGGTTGGAGGACGTGTCGCGCATCATCACCCACCCGCACGCCCACGCCCAGACCCGCGATTGGGTGCGCAAGACGCTGCCTCAAGCTGTGGTCACCGAGGGCGGCTCGACCGCCGCCGCCGCCGCCGAGGTCGCCGACCCGGGCTCGCGGTACGACGGCGCGATCTGCGCGCGAGTGGCCGCCGACCTGTACGGCCTCGACTGCGCGGCCACCGACATCGCCGACAACCCGGACGCCGTGACCCGCTTCGTGCTCGTCCGGCGCCGAGGCACGATCACCGAGCCGACCGGTGCCGACAAGACCACCCTCGTCGCCTGGATGCACGCCGACCACTCCGGCGCGCTCCTGGAGATCCTCCAGCAGTTCGCGATGCGCGGGGTGAACCTGACCCGCATCGAGAGTCGCCCCACGAAGAAGGCGTTCGGCGAGTACTGCTTCTCCATCGACGCGGAGGGCCACATCGGCGAGCCCCGCCTGCGCGGCACGCTCAAGGGCCTGCACCGGATCTGCCGGGATGTGACCTATCTCGGGTCCTACCCGCGCGCAGACGGGGTGCAGCCCAAGATCGCGCGCGGCTTCACCGACGCCGAGTACCAGGCCGCCGAGGACTGGATGGACGCGCTCCTGGGACGGAAGCGATGACCTGGTCGCTGACGACCGTGCGGCTCCTGCTCCGGTTCGTCGACGCGACGGACGTCGACGCGATCACGGCCTACCGCAACGACCCCGAGGTCTCGGCGCTGCAGGACTGGGAGCTGCCCTACCCCCGCGAGCGCGCCGTCGCGTTGGCGGCGTCTCTCGAGGGACGGACCGACATCGAGCCCGGCAGCAGCAACCAGATCGCGATCATGCGCGACGGGGTGCTCCTCGGCGACCTCTACGTGTCGCTGCACGAACACGGGGGCGTGGCCGAGATCGGCTTCACGCTGGCCCGTGAGAACCAGGGTCGTGGCTATGCGTACGAGGCGGCCCACGCGGTGCTCGCCGACCTGGTCGGACGCCTCGGCGTCCATCGGGTGGTGGCCCAGTTGTCGCCGTTGAACAAGCCGTCGGCGCGGCTGCTGGAGCGCCTGGGGTTCACGGTCGAGTGCTTGGCCCCGCGCTCGTACTGGTGGCGTGGGCAGTGGGACGACAACCTGATCTACGCGCTCAGCGACGACCAGTGGTGGGAGCGGAACCCCCGCCCGACCGGGGACGCCTCGGCCTAGGGCCTCGGGCCAGGGCCTCGGCCTAGGGGGCCATCACCTGCACGGCCCGCGGCAGCACCGTGAACTCGAGCCGTCGGCACGTGCCGATCGTGTCACCGTCGATCTGGTAGGCCACGGGCTCGTCGGTCTCGATGAGCATCGTGCGCACCTGGGCGCGCTCAATACCGGGATGGTCCGTGAGGCGGGTCAGGACGCGTCCGGCGATCGCGCCCCAGTCCGCGGGACGCTCCGGTGAGGCGAGCACGATGTCGATCAGCCCGTCGTCGGGGACGGCGTCCGGGGCGAGCCAGATCTGGCCCTGCACCAAACCCACGTTGGCCGCCAGCGCGAGCGCCGGCGTCCGCTCGACGGGGGAGCCGCCGTCCAGGCTGACGAGCGCACGGAACGGGGGCGAGTTGAGGCTCGCGAGGGCCGCGGCGGCGTAGGCGGCCGGCCCGACGACCTTCTTCAGGTCCGGGTTGGTCTCGCTCATGATCCGCGCATCGATGCCCATGCCCGCCATGACGAGCGAGTGGTCGTCCTCCCGGTCGTCGGCGCGCAGCCGGACGAGGTCGACTGGCTGTGCGCGGCCCTCGAAGGCGACCTCCAGGGCGTCCGCCATGTCGAGCGGCACGCCGAGGTTGCGGGCGAGCAGGTTGCCGGTGCCGACGGGCACGATCCCGATCGGGATGCCCGTACCGGCCAACACGGCACTCACCGTGCGAACCGTGCCGTCGCCGCCGGCCACCAGCACGAGGTCGACCTTGCGCTTGCGGGCCACGCGGGCGACGCGCGCGCCGGCGTCGTCCATGTCGGTCTCGAGCCAGAGCGGCGCTTCCCAGCCACGCTCGGTGCACTCGCCCTCGACCTGCCGGCGGAAGACCTGGAAGTCGGGCACCTTGGACGGGTTGTAGATGATGGCGGCCCGCAGGGAACCCTCGCGGACGCGGGGGGCCGCGCCGAACCGGACCACGCTCACTCCGGCCAGGGCCAGGGCCAGCGCGGCCACGAACCCGCCGAAGAAGCCGCCCGCGATGAGGTCGGAGAACCAGTGGGCGCGCAACAACCACCGGTCCGCGAGCACGACCCACCACACCACGACCAGCAGCGACGCCCCGGCGACCACCGGGGCGCGTCGACGCCGGGTCACCACCATCGAGGCGACGACCATGACGGCCAGGACCGTCAACGCGGTCATGTGCCCGCTCGGGTAGGACCACCCCTCGACCGTGATGAGGGGTGCGGCCGTGTCCGGACCGGGACGCAGCACCAGCACCTTCGCCAGTTGGCTGCCGCCCCAGGCCAACGGGATGCTCAAGCCGATCGCCCAAGCCAGGTTGTGGAGGTGTCGGCGCATGGCCCAGAGCGTGAGCACGGCCAGGCCCGTGTAGGCCACGACCGGCATGGTGACGACCGCGATGGTCGCGAGCACCTGGCCGAGGGGGGAGCCCGAGTCGATGCCGGGCATGGTGGAGGCGGCGTCCGCGCGGTGGAACGCAGGGGTGGCCAGCGTGAGCCACGTCCACAGGGCGAACGCCGCGGCCAGCACCGCCGCCGCGACGTGTGCCAGTCCCCACCGCGTCCTCACGGGTCCAGTGTTCCACCCGGCCCCGGGCCGGACGCCTCGCCCGGCAACTTGAGCTCAGCTGGACGATAGGATCGGCCCGTGATCGACCCGAAGATTCTGCGCACCGACCCCGACCGCGTCCGCCGCAGCCAAGCTGCCCGCGGGGAGTCGGTCGAGCTCGTCGACCACCTGGTCGCCGCCGACGAGCGTCGCCGGTCCCTCATGGCGACGTCCGAGTCGGCCCGGGCCGAGCAGAAGGCGTTGTCGGCGCAGATCCCCAAGGCCTCGCCCGAGGAGAAGCAGGCCCTGCTGGCACGCACCAAGGAACTCGCGGCGTCCGTCAAGGAGGCTCAGGCCGAGACCGAGGCCGCCAACGCCACCTTCGACGAGCTGATGATGCAGCTGGGCAACATCGTGATCGACGGGGTTCCCTCGGGTGGCGAGGACGAGGGCGAGATCATCGAGACGTGGGGAACCCCGCGCGACTTCGCCGCCGAAGGCTTCGCCCCCCGCGACCACCTCGAACTGGGCGAGATGCTGGGCGCCATCGACATGGAGCGCGGCGCCAAGATCTCCGGCTCGCGGTTCTACGTGCTGACCGGCCAAGGGGCCCAGCTCGAGTTCGCGCTGCTGCAGCACGCGATGGCGATGGCGTCCTCGTGGGGGTTCACGCCGATGATCGTCCCGAGTTTGGTGAAGCCGGAGGCGATGGCCGGGACGGGGTTCCTGGGCCAGGCGGCCGAGGACGTCTACCACCTCGAGCGCGACGACCTGTACCTGGTCGGCACCTCCGAGGTCGCGCTGGCGGCCTACCACTCCGACGAGATCCTGCCCGCCGGGTCGCTGCCGAAGCACTACGTGGGGTGGTCGAGCTGCTTCCGCCGCGAGGCCGGCGCCTACGGCAAGGACACCCGCGGCATCTTTCGCGTGCACTGGTTCGACAAGGCCGAGCTGTTCGTCTACTGCTCGCCCGAGGACGCCGAGGCCGAGCACGCCAAGCTGCTGGGTTACGAGAAGGCGTTCATCGAGTCGCTGGAGATCCCGTACCAGGTCCTCGACGTCGCCTCGGGCGACCTCGGGTCGTCGGCCGCCCGCAAGTTCGACTGCTACGGCTGGCTGCCCACCCAGGAGCGCTACCGCGAGATCACCTCGACCTCGAACTGCACCGAGTTCCAGGCGCGCCGCCTCAACATCCGGCAGCGGGACGCCGGCGGCACCCGCCCGCTGGCCACGCTCAACGGCACGCTGTGCGCGATGACCCGCACGATCATCATGATTCTGGAGAACCACCAGCAGGCCGACGGGTCGGTGCGCGTCCCCGAGGCACTCCGGCCCTACCTCGGCGGGCGCGAGTTCCTGACCCCGGTCGCCGCCGCTTGAGTTCCGGCCCGGTGTCCCGGCAGGCGTGGGAGGACAGCCTCCCGCGCCTCGTCGAGGACACCTTCCGGCGCTGGCACCTGACGCCCGACGGTGAGCCGCTGTCCGGCGTCACGGCGCGGGTCCACCCGGTGCTGGACGCCGACGGCGTCCGCCGGGCGTGCAAGTTCAGCCATGTCGAGGCCGACAACGTCGGCGAGATCCCCACGCTCTCGCTGTGGGGCGGACGCGGTGCGGTCGAGCTGCTGCGCGCGGACCCCCGCCGGGGCGTCCTGCTGCTGGAGTGGCTGGACGGGCAGCTGCAGGAGCACTGGGACGCAGACGAGGCCTCCCGGGTCGTGGCCGGGCTGTACGGGCGCCTGCACCGGCGGGCTGCCCCGCAGCTGCCCGACGGGCACGCGTTCGTGCGCCGCTGGCTGGGTGAGCTGGAGGGGCTGGGGCGTGCGGTGCCCGCGCCGCCGCGGTTCGTCGACTGGGCGTTGCGCGCCGGCCGCGAGCTGGCCGCCGAGCCCGGCACCCACGTCGTGCACGGCGACCTGCACTACCTCAACGTCATGGCGCGCGGCGACGAGTGGGTCGCGATCGACCCCAAGGGCTACAACGCCGCGCCCGAGTACGAGGTGGCGCCGCTGCTGTGGAACCGCTGGGCCGACCTCGAGGCGTCCGGGGACGTCGGGGAGGCGATCCGTGACCGGTTCTACGCGGTCGTCGACACCGCCGGCCTCGACGAGCGTGCTGCCCGCGACTGGGTGGTGGTGCGCTGCGCGATCAACCTGGGCTGGGCGGTGCAGGACGGCTCGGCCGAGAGCCGGCAGGACGACTGGCACGGCTCGGTCACGCGGCAGGTGACGATCCTCAAGGCGATGCAGGCGGTGGAGCCGTGACCCTGCCTCCGCGGGGCGTGAGGCCGGAGCCGTTCAGCGCCTACACGACACCCGAGTTCTGGGACGACCCGCACATCTCGGCGCAGATGCTCGCCCACCACCTCGACCCGGCGACCGCGGCGGCGTCGCGGCCGCACGCGTTCATCGACGCGTCGGTCGACTGGCTCCGCTCCGTGTTGGGGTTGGGGCCGGGGTCGCGCGTGCTCGACCTGGGCTGCGGTCCGGGGTTGTACGCCGTGCGGCTGGCGCGGCGCGGCGTCCGGGTTCTGGGTGTGGACGCCTCGGCCCGGTCGCTGGCCCATGCGCGGTTGACCGTCGACGAGGTGCGCGCCGAGGTCGAGTCGGTGGGGTTCGACGTGGTCGAGGTCACCGGCGACGTCGCGGGCGCCCCCTTCGACCCGGGGGCGCCCACGTTCGCGGTGCGGGCGGTCAGGACAGGGCGCGGTGCAGGAACGCGATGACGTCGGCGGTGACCTCGTCGCGGTTGGTCTCGTTGAGCAGCTCGTGGCGGGCCTCGGGGTACAGGTGCACCTCGACGTCGGTCAGGCCGGCGTCCCGGTAGCGCTGGGCCACCGCCTTGACGCCCTCGCCGCCGGCGCCGCCGACCGGGTCGTCGCGGCCCGAGATCAGCAGAATCGGCAGGTCCTTCGGGATGGCTGACAGCGCCTCGGGGTCGGCCGCGCGGGCCAGCGACACGATGCCCGCGGGCGATGGCGCGGCCCACCCGCACAGGGGGTCGGCGACGTACTTGTCGACCTCATCGGCGTCGCGGGAGAGCCACTCGAACCCGGTGCGGTGCTCGAACGGGGCGTTGAAGGCGCTGAGGTCGGTGGGGGCGTCCGAGCCGAGCATGGGGGCGAGGACGGCGGCGTCGCCGGTTCCCGACAGGACGACGGCGTCGACGTCGGATGCGTGGTCGAGCAGGAAGTGCTGGGTGGCGAACGAGCCCATCGAGTGGCCGAACAGGACCAGCGGCAGGCCGGGGGCGTCCTCGCGGATGCGCTTGTTGAGGACGCCGAGGTCGTCCACCCAGCCCTGCCAGCCGTCGGGTCCCCAGTCGCCGTGCTTGCCGGCGGCGGTGAGGCCCGAGCCGCGGGCGTCCGGGGCGTAGACGAGGTAGCCGGCCGCCGTCAGCGCCTCGGCGAAGCGGCGGTAGCGGGCGCCGTGTTCGGCCAGCCCGTGCTGCACCTGGATGACGGCCCGAGGCTCACCCTCGGGGGCCCACCGGTAGACGTGGAGGTCGATGCCGTCGTTGCTGGGAACGGTGAACGTGGTCTCTTCCATGACGCGATTCTGCCAGTCGTCGCCGGGCCGGGGGCCGAAACTCAAGCCTTGGGCGCGGGAAACTCAAGCCCTCGGCAGTTCGGGCATGCCGGGGCGGCCCTTGGCGATGAAGCGCTGGGCCTTGAGGACGTCCCTTTCGTCCGAGAGCTTCACCTTCACCTGGCCCGAGGTGCGACCGCGGACGATGATGCGGGCTTGCCGTGCTGCGGCCGCGTCCGGACGCCGCGGGTCTCGATGTAACTGGCCTCGGCCTGGGTGGCCTGGGTGTCGACGCCCCAGCCCTCGGGCACGACGATGGTGGTGGTGCCCCAGTCGTTCACGACGAGCACCAGGTCGATCACCTTGGCGGGGGCAGTGGCGAGGGTGAAGTCCAGCAGGACGCCGCCGATCGAGGAGTGCACCTCGATGAACGGCGGTGTGACCCAGTCGCCGGAGACGGTGAGCTGACGCCAGCCCTTTCCCTCCAGGACGAGCGGGTCGTCCCAGGTGAAGCCGGGCCCCTCGCCGATCGGGGCGTCCAGGCCGACGATGGCGTCCACCTCGGCGGCGGGGGCGAGGTCCTCCAGCACGGAGACGAGGTCGGCGCGGGTGACGGCCCCCAGGGCGCGTGGCACGCGGCCCTCGAGCTCGTCGAAGGTGATGCGCTCGTCCGCGGCCGCGTTGCGGATGACCTCCAGGGCGCGCTCGCGCTGTGCCGTGCCGACGCGCAGGTGCAACTCGCGTCCGGGTCCTTGGGGAGTGGTGCTCACGGCGTCCACGCTACCGACCCGCCCGAGTGACCGGGCTACGGCAGCAGCGCGGGCAGGAGAAACACCGCCGAGATCGAGAGGGCGGCCACGAGCAGGACGATGCAGTAGGCGCGGTCGCGCAGTCGCTTGAGCTGGGTGGGGGTGGACTGGTCGTAGCGGAGCATGGGGGCGTACCTCCTTACCTACCAAGACGCACGGGACCCCCGAAAGGTTGCGTGGACGGTGAAGACTCCTCAGGAGAAATCTCCCTAGGGTTCAGACGTGACCTGGCAGCCCGCCCTCGTGGCCCTCGATGTCGACGGCACGCTCGTCGACGAGTCCAACGTGATCGACCCCGGCGTCCGTGCCGCCGTGCAGCGGGTGGTGGACGCCGGCGTCCCGGTGATCCTGTCGACGGGGCGGTCGTGGGCGTCGGCGCTGACGGTGATCGAGCAGCTGCCGCTGGAGCACGTCGAGCACGTCTGCTCGAACGGGGCGGTCACCGTGCGCTACCCGCCGTTCGAGGTCGTGGACGTGCTGACCTTCGACCCGCGCCCCGTGGTGGACCGGATCCTCGCCGAGCACCCCGCTGCGCTGCTGGCCGTCGAGGTCGTGGGCCGCGGCTACCGGGTGTCGGACGAGTTCCCCACGGGCGAGCTGCACGGCGAGATCGAGGTCGTCAGCGTCGACGAACTCGCCGGCTCGGAGGTGACGCGCGTGATCGTTCGCGACCCCAACGCATCCGAGGACGACTTCATCGAGCTCGCCCACCGGCTCGGCCTGGAGGGCGTCTCGTACGCGATCGGCTACACCGCCTGGCTCGACATCGCGCCCGAGGGTGTCGACAAGGCTCACGGGCTGGCACGCGTGTGCGGGCGGATGGGCATCGACCCCGCCGACGTGCTCGCGCTGGGGGACGGGCGCAACGACATCGAGATGCTCACCTGGGCCGGCCGCGGCGTCGCCATGGGCGGCTCTCCCGCCGAGCTCGTCGCCGTGGCGGACGCCGTGACGGGCACGCTCGCCGAAGGCGGCCTGGTCGAGGAGCTGGGGCGCTGGTTCGGTTCCGCCGAGGACTCATGGTCGGGGTGACCACGAGTCCTCGCCGGTAGTTGCACGAGTCCTCGGCGGAAGCTTGTGCCACGCTGGTGGCATGCAGCCCTACAGCCGCGAACCGGAGTACCTCACCACGCTCGCTGACGGCACGGTCAAGCAGCTGAACCCGTTCACCGGGACGGAGGTGTGGACGGTCCCAGGACGCGGCAATCGCCCGCTCGGCGTGGGTGGCGGCAACCCGGCCCCCCTCGACCCGGACGCCCACGGCGCCCACTGCTCGTTCTGCGAGAAGCGCTACACCGAGACGCCGCCTGAGAAGTCCCGGGTGGTGCACCGCGGCAACACGACCTGGGAGACCCACTACCGGACGCCCGCCGAGGAGATGTTCACCACCGTCGCCGACTTCCGGCGGGTGCCGAACCTGTTCGAGATCCTCAGCTACGAGTACTGGAACCTCAACTACGGCTATACCCTGCCCACCCACGTCGCCACGCGACGCGAGGCGTACCTGGCCTCGCAGGCGGGCCGCGAGCACGTGCTCAACGTCATCGACATGAAGCTGCGTGCGTCCGGCCGGACCCCGGCCGAGATCGTGAGGATGACCGAGGAGGAACGCATCGCCGCGGCGTCCGGCTTCTTCGGGGGCGGGCACGACCTGATCATCGCCCGCCGGCACTACGTGGACGGCGCCACCCACGACAACCAACTCGCCGGTGCTGGCACGCTGACCCCCGACGAGCACGCCCAGTTCATCAGCTACACCGTCGAGTCGGTGAAGGGGCTCTACGACCTCAACCGCTACGCCCGCTACGTGACGGTCTTCCAGAACTGGCTGAAACCGGCGGGGGCGTCTTTCGACCACCTGCACAAGCAGCTGGTGGCGATCGACGAGCGCGGCGTCCAGCACGAGGCGACCCTGGCCAAGCTGCGCTCGAACGCGAACCTGTTCAACGAGGTCGCCACGAACTACGCCTCCCACAAGAACCTCGTCATCGCCGAGAACGAGCACGCGATGGCGTTCGCCGGGTTCGGGCACCGCTTCCCGACCGTCGAGATCTACAGCAAGTCCGAGCAGCCGGACCCGTGGGAGCAGACGCCCGAGGAGGTCCGGGGCATGAGCGACATGATCCAGGCGATGCACGCCGCGACGGGCACCGAGGTGCCTTGCAACGAGGAGTGGCACTACCGGCCCATCGACGTCGACCTGGCGATGCCGTGGCGCGTGATGCTGAAGTGGCGGGTCTCGACGCTGGCCGGCTTCGAGGGGGCGACCAAGATCTACCTCAACACGATTGAGCCGACCATGCTGCGCGACCGTGTCGTGGACCGGCTGTTCGCGCTCCGCAACGACCACCTGATCGCCGACTCGCTCAAGATCGCGTTCGAGGCGCCCTGTCGTCCCAATGCCTTGCGGTACGGGCGTCCTGCCCGCTGAGGTGGACAGGACGACCCCGGGCAGGGTGTGGTTGGGTGGTCACGTCGTCGAGAGGCCCCGTCCATGAGCCAGCCACCCCCCGAGCTCCCGGCCAACGTCTGGGACCGGTTCACCGCGGATCCCCTGCAGATGCCCGCCGTGCGCGCCAGCGACGCCGACCGGGACATCGCCGCGGACGCCATCAACGCCGCCTTCAGCGAGGGACGGCTCGACGCCCAGGAGCACGCCGACCGCCTCGCCGCCGCGCTGGGCAGCAAGCAGCTCGGGGAGTTGGTGCCGTTGCTCGCTGACATCACCGCCGGGTCGCGCCGCCCCTCGACGTCGGTCGCTCGGACGCGCAGGGTGCGGGACGCCAGCGTCTGGACCTGGATCGCCCTGGCCGTGCTGTTCAACGTGATCTGGATCGCGACCTGGCTCTTCGCGGGCCGGGGGCCGTACTACTACTGGCCGATCTGGCCGATGATCGGCACGGCGATCCCGGTGGTGCTCGCCTGGGTGGGGGCGGCCGGCGGAGGCGGCAGGTCCGGATCCGCGGGGCGCCAGATCGATGGCCGGGGACACGACGGCGGGAACGGCTGACCCACGGTCGCTGTGACGAGGGGCTTCTTCGATGTCGGAGGGGGCTTGTAGGGTTCACGCCGTGCCCGTGATCCAAGCGACCGACCTCACCAAGACGTACGGCGACTTCACCGCCGTCGACGCGATCTCGTTCGAGGTCGCGCCCGGCGAGTCGTTCGGGCTGCTCGGCCCAAACGGGGCCGGCAAGTCGACCACGATGCGCATGATCGGCGGCACGTCGCTGCGCACGTCCGGCGCCTTGGACGTGCTGGGTCTCGACCCCGAGACCCACGGGCCCGAGGTGCGGGCCTCGCTGGGCGTCGTCCCGCAGCAGGACTCGCTGGACGAGGAGTTGCGCGCCCGCGACAACCTCATCGTCTACGGCCGCTACTTCGGGTTGCCGTTGAGCTACCTCAAGCCCAAGGCCGACGAGTTGCTCGAGTTCGCGCAGTTGACCGACAAGGCGAACGCCAAGGTGAGCGACTTGTCCGGCGGCATGAAGCGCCGTCTGACGATCGCGCGCGGCCTGGTCAACGAGCCGCGCATCCTGCTGCTGGACGAACCGACCACGGGCCTCGACCCGCAGGCGCGCCACATCCTGTGGGATCGGCTGTTCCGCCTCAAGGAGCAGGGAGTGACCTTGGTGCTCACGACCCACTTCATGGACGAGGCCGAGCAACTGTGCGACCGCCTCGTCGTCATCGACAAGGGCAGGATCGTGGCCGAGGGTTCCCCGCAGGCGCTGATCCGGCAGTACGCGACCCGCGAGGTCGTGGAGGTGCGCTTCGGGTCCACACGCAACGCGCAGATGGAGCCGATCCTGCGCGAGATCACCGACCGCATTGAGGTCCTGCCCGACCGCATCCTGCTCTACGACGACGCCGGCGAGGCACTCCTCGACGAGATCCACCGCCGCGGTGCGAACCCGCTCACCTCGCTGGTGCGCCGCAGTTCGCTGGAGGACGTGTTCCTCCGCCTCACGGGAAGGTCGCTCATTGACTGACGTCACCTTCAACGGCCTCGACCACGCCGCCCTGGCCCGGCGGACGCGCCGCTGGGGCTGGCTCCAGTACGCGGGCTATCGGCAGGCGGCCGAGAAGCCGTTCTTCTGGACGGCGTTCGTCACCGCCCTCGGCAACCCCATCCTGTACCTCCTCGCGATGGGGCTGGGCCTCGGCTCGATCGTGGACGCCCCGGTCGACGGCGTCCGCTACCTGCACTTCGTCGCGCCCGGCCTGCTGGTCGCGACGGTGGTCTCGACCGGCGCCCTGTTCGGCACCTGGCCGATCTTCGGCGGCTTCAAGTGGGTGAAGAACTTCCTGGCCGCCCAGGCCACCCCCATCGCGCCGTGGCAGATGGCGGTCGGCGAGGGCGTCGCGATCTCGGTGCGGCTCTTCGTCCAGGCGTTCCTGTTCTGGCTGGTCGGGCTGGCCTTCGGGGCATGGCCGGGCGCTGGATCGGTGCTCAACGTCCCGATCGCGATGCTCGCGGCGATGGCGATGTTCGCGCCGCTGATGGCGTACTCGGCCACGCTCGAGGAGGAGGGCCTGCAGTTCAACTTCGTGCAGCGCCTCATCGTGATGCCGATGTTCCTGTTCGCCGGCACGTTCTTCCCGCTGGCGAACATGCCGGCGTACCTGCAGTGGATCGGCTGGATCTCGCCCATGTGGCACGGCACCCAACTGGCGCGCATCGTCTCGTACGGCATGCCGAATCCGGAGTGGCTGACGCTGGTGCACGTCGTGTTCCTCATCGGCTGCACCGTGGTCGGCCTGCGGGTCGCCGCCCGCACGTTCGAGCGGAGGTTGGTCCGATGAGCGTGATGGCTCCGATCCACGAGCGGCTCCGGCGGCGTCCGGGGCTCGCGCGAGGCCTGTACGCGGGCAACGCCCGGGCGGTGATCGAGCGGGGCTTCCGGGTGATCCGCAACCAGAACTGGGGCGTGATCGCGACGGGCTTCTTCGAGCCCGTGTTCTACCTGCTCGCCATGGGAATCGGCATGGGGTCGCTCGTCGGGACGGTGCCCGGGCCGGACGGGCAACCGATCACCTACGCGATGTACATCGCTCCGGCGCTGCTGGCCACGTCGGCCATGAACGGCGCGATCTACGACTCGGTCAACAACGTGTTCTTCAAGCTGCGCTACAGCAAGCTGTACGAGGGCATGCTGCAGACCTCGTTGGGCCCGATGGACGTCGCGATCGGTGAGATCTTCATCGCGCTGTTCCGGGGCCTGCTCTACGCGATCGGGTTCCTGGCCGTGATCGCCGCGATGGGGCTGGTCACGTCGTGGTGGGCGCTGGCGATGATCCCGGTGGCGCTGCTGATCGCGCTCGGGTTCGCGTCGCTGGGCATGGCGGTGACGAGCTTCATGAAGAGCTTCCAGCAACTCGACCTGGTGCCGCTGGTGCTGCTGCCGATGTTCCTGTTGTCGGCGACGCTGTTCCCGATCACGGTGTACCCCGAGCCGCTGCAATGGGCGATCATGGCCATGCCGCTGTGGCACGGCGTGGAGCTCATGCGCCACCTGTCCGTGGGCTGGTTGGATGGGGCGACGCTCGTGCACGTGGCGTACTTCATCGTGATGAGCGTCGTCGGCATCACCGCCGCCTCGGTGCGGCTGCGGCAGTTGTTCCTGCGCTGACCCCTCCTGCACCGGCACGCCGCACCCACACGCCGCCGCAGAGAACGCCGTGAGGGACGGGGAGGGCCGGGTGGCTCCTCCTCGTCGTCCAGGAGTCCCCGTCAGGCGGTGGCCGCCGGGTTGCGCCGTGCCCGCACCGTTCGGACGCCGCGGCGTCCGACCTGGAGGGAGACCCAACCGATCACGGCGAGCAGGAGTCCGCAGAGGCCGGTGACGACGAAGCCGAGCTGCCAGCCCCACGTGTCGAGGACGTAGCCGACGATGGGCGGGGCGATGGCGTTGCCGGCGGTGGCCATGGTTCCCGACCAGCCGAACGCCTCGCCGCGCGACGTGTCGGGGACGAGGTCACCGAGTCGTTCGCTGAGGGCCGCCAGGGTGGGGGCGCAGAAGAGCCCGGCGATGCCGAGGAGCCCGGCCAGCAGCCACAGGTTCGTGCCGAGCGCGGCCAGCATGGTGGTGAGGCCCAGCCCGACGAGGAGGTGGGTGATGCCCAGCGAACCGTGGGGCAGCCCACCGAACAGGAGTCCTCCGATGAGAGACCCGAGGCCCCAGACCACGATCAGGACCGCCAGGGCCGCCGGTGCCTCCAGCGAGCGCGCTGCCGCCACCATCGCGAGGTCGGTGCCGGCCAGGATCATGGATGCCGCCATCGTCGCCACGAAGGTTGCGACCACGGGCGCCGTCAGCCACGACCTGATTCCGCCGCGTGTCGGGATGGCATCGGCGGGTGCTTTCGTGGGGGCCGCGGTGGCGGCCCCAAGGGAGTCCGGGGCGTGGGCGTCCGGCTTCTCAGAGACGAGCGCGGGGTTGCGCACCGCGAGGAACAGGGCCGCGGCCACCGACAGGAGGGCGAGGATCGTGAGCGTCCACCCGGTGCTCCACGACGTGGCGAGCAGGATTCCGACCGTGGGTCCGGCCATGAACGCCATCTCGGTGACCACGGCGTCCAGTGCCAGTGCGGCGCGGCGCTGGAGGGGTGGCACGGCCGCGAGCATCAGTTGCCGCGTGAGGACGAACCACGGGACGGCCAGGAGGCCAACCCCACCCATCGCGACCAGCAGGGGCCAGTACGAGAGGAACGGCGCCGCCAGGAAGGCGACGGGCAGCAGCACCAGGCTCGGGAGCAGGGTGCGGCGGAGGCCGATGGTGTCGAGCAGCCGTCCGCGGAGGGGGGACGCGAGGGCGATCGCGATGGTGAACACCGCCGACACCAGGCCGGCGCTGGCGTACGACTGGCCGAGCGTGCCGACGACGTGCAGGGTCAGCACCACGCCGGCGCCGAACCAGGGTGCCTTGCCCAGCGCGCCGAGCAGGACGGCCTGCCGGACGGCGGGCAGGCGCCAGATGTCGGCGTACGCGGTGAAGTTCACCGCTGAAGCCTAGAAGGTCAGGACGATCTTCCCCACATTCGTGCCGCCAACCAGCAGTTCGTGCGCATCGCGGACCTGTTCGACCGGGAACCGGGTCTCGCGCGCGAGCCGGATCGAGCCCTCGCTGATCAGCGGCCACACCTCGCTGGCCACCCGGGCCACGATGGCGCACTTCTCGTTCACGGGGCGGAACCTGAGCGAGGTCGCGGTGACCGTCGCGCTCTTGGTGAGCAGGGCGTTCAGGTTCAGCTCCGCCTTGACGCCCCCCTGCAAGCCGATGACGACCAGTCGGCCGCCGCGCGCAAGTGAGCGGACGTTGGACTCGAGGTACTTGGCGCCCATGATGTCCAGGATGACGTCGACGCCCCTGCCCTCCGTCGCCTCCTTGAGCTGGGCGACCCAGTCGTCGTGGTAGTCCAGGGCGATGTCGGCGCCCAGGTCGCGGCAGATCTGGAGCTTGTCGGCGGATCCCGCGGTCGCGGCCACACGGCAGCCGATGCCCTTCGCGTACTGGATCGCGAACGACCCGATGCCGCCGGAACCCCCGTGGACCAGGAACGTCTCGCCCGGGTGCAGGCGCGCGTGGGTGGCGTTCGACAGCACGGTTGCGGCGACCTCGACCAGCCCGGCCGCCGTGACGAGGTCGACGCCGTCCGGCGGGGGGATCACCTGCCCCGCCGGCACCGCCACGAGCTCGGCATAGCCGCCGCCGGCGAGCAGGGCGACGCACGGGTCGCCCGGGCTCCAGCCCTCGACGTCGTCCCCGATGGCCTCGATGTGCCCGGAGACCTCCAGGCCGATGATGTCGCTGATGCCCTTCGGCGGCGGGTAGTGGCCCTGCCGCTGCAGGACGTCCGCACGGTTCACCCCGGCGGCCACGGTGCGGATGAGTACCTCACCCGGCCCGGCCACGGGGGCCTCGACGTCGCTGATCACGAGGACCTCGGGTCCCCCGGCCTGGGTGGTGGTCACGGCGCGCATGGCCCCACCCTAGTGTGCTGCATTTTGTGTGAACGGATTACCCCGATGATGACCTATTTCGCCTCAACAAGATGCAGCACGGGAGGGTGGGGGAGCCGGACGATAGGATGGGCCCGATCTGGCGAGATCGCATAGTGGACTAGTGCAGCCGCCTTGAAAGCGGCCGAGGGGCAACCCTCCGTGGGTTCGAATCCCACTCTCGCCGCGTGGCAGCCCAGGCAACGGACCAGTTCGTCATCACCTCCCGCCCTCCTGTGCGGGCCTTCGCGGCGGCCGCCGGCCTCGCCATCGTCGGGGCGATCATCGCCGTGATCCCGGTGACGGGTCTGTGGCAGACGCTGCTCATCATCCTGGGCCTGTTGTTCATCGTGGGTGCCGTCGGCCTCGTCGTCGCGGCACTCGCCGCGTCCCGGCGGCAGCGCGTGGTGGTCGTGCTCGAGGCGTCCGGCTACCGCGTGGAGGGTCCCGGTGGGGCCAGGTCCGGCCGGTGGGGCGACGTCACGCGCGTGACGGCGTCCCCGGGGCGGATCACGCTCCACCAGGGCGATGACGAGCGCGTCCACCTCGTGTCGCCGCAGGGCCAGACCCGCGAACTCGACGCCATCGCCCACGCCATCGGCAAGCGGCTGGACGACGACCGCGGCTACCGGGTCTGGGAGGGCTGATCCGGGGCCGGTCAGGGCTGACGAAAGGGCTGCCTCAGCCCTGCGCCTCCGGGAACGGCTGGGGATTGTAGGCGCACTCGTCCACGACGGACGCCGGCGGCGGTGCCGCGGGCGCGGCCGACGCGGTGGGCGCGGCGGACGCCTGCGGCTTGGCCGTCTTCGTCGTGGGGGTCGCCTTCGAGGACGCCGAGGCCGTGGCAGCCGGTGCGGACGCCGCGGCCGTGGGTTCCGGGGCCGGCGCGGCGGTCGGAGCCGGTGGGGGAGCGATCGCGGCTTGGACCCGCGCGCGGACCATCGACCAGTCGGGGTGGGTGGTCGAGAAGCCGTCCTTGTCGTTCTCGAACGAGACCGACGTCATCGCGGCGTCCTTGACCCGGAGCCCCAGCGTGACGATCGCGGGGAGCTGCCGGTTGGGCATGTCCGTGGCGACGATGTTGCTTCCGGCCTTGGTGAGCGCCTCGTAGTTCGCCAGCACCGTGGCCGGCTGGACCTGTTGGACGACCGCCTGGATCACGCAGCGCTGGCGGGACATGCGCGCGTAGTCGTCGGTGCGATAGCGGCCGCGGGCGAACCACAGGGCGTCCTCGCCGTTGAGGTGCTGGTTCGGCCCGGGGACGAGCCACCGGTCCGGCGGGAAGCCGTCGTTGCCGCCGGGCTGGGTGGGGTTCTTCCCGCCCACGGGGACCGGAACGTTGACGTTGACCGTAATGCCCCCGAGCGCGTTGATGAACTCGACGAAGCCCTCCAGGTTCACCATCGCGTAGTAGTCCACCGGAAGGCCCAGCGCTTCGCCGACGGCGAGCTTGACGGCCTCGGCCCCCGGATCCTCGACGCCGGCGAAGGTGCCTGCGGGCATCATCCCGGGGACCGCGCCATAGATGGCGTTCAGCGCGTAGTTCTGGTCCAGGGGATCGCCGTTGGTGAAGCCGTTCGGGAACCTCTTGTGCAGCGGCGAGGACGCCGGGAAGGGCATGCGGGCCGTCTGGCGGGGCAGCGAGATCAGGACGGTGTTGCCCGACTTGGTGTCGATCGAGGCGAGGATGACGGTGTCGGTGCGGGTGCCCTCCCGGTCGGCTCCGGCATCGCCACCCAGGATGAGCACGTTGAGTCGCGGCTTGTTCGCCCAGGGGTCGGCCGCGTTGCCGAACGATGAGTCGCCACCCGTGGTCGGGAGGGCTCCCTCGCGGCCGAAGACGCTGTCCATGAGCACGCTGGTGTCGTAGATCGAGCGCGCGGCGACGGCCGAGGGGGCCGCGACGACCAACGAGAGGCCTCCGATGACCAGTGCCCCGAGAACTCGCTGCCCCCACCCCGTGTTGGCCGGGCGCAGCATCAGGTGCGTGGCGACGATGCTGCCGACCCAGAGGACGCCGAACACCGCCACCCCCACCCACAGCACGGTGAGGACGCCGGGCAGGACCAGCAGCGACAACGCCAGCGTGCGTGCGAACAGGACACCCGCCAGCACGAGCGCGATGGTCACCCCGGCCACCACGAGCAGCGCGATGCCCACCTTGCGGGCGCGCGTCCGGGTCAGCCCCAGACCGGGGAGGAGGGTGCCGGCGGCGGACCAGCCGAGCGAGTCGCCGAAGGTCGGGACGTGGGCGGCCGCACGCTGGGGTCGATGCCGGGGACGGCCCGGCGACGACGGGGACGACGGGGACGACGGCGCCGGCAGCGCGGCGTGCGCAGCACTGTAGGGACGCTGGTGGTCGTCCGGCTCGGCCATCGCTCCTCCATCCGGGGTTACTCGGTGAGCATACTCGGCGAGACGTGGTCCCCTTTTGCCCACGGCATGGACCGACCGGTAGGCTTGCGCCTTGGTTGAGGAGGTGTCGCCTAGTCCGGTCTATGGCGCCCGCCTGCTAAGCGGGTTTGGGGGTTAACCCCATCGCGGGTTCAAATCCCGCCACCTCCGCCGGACAGCGCCCGGCCCCTGTGTGGGGCCGGGCGCTTGTCGTCCGTCGTCCGCACCTCGTACGGTCGGCACGTGCCGCAGGATGCCCCGCCCCCCGTGCTCGGACCCACCTCGTTCGCCGCCGCCCCCCGTCCCGGAGGTCCCGGCCTCGCCGGACTCCTCGTGCCCGGCCTCCAGCACGCCCTCATCCGGGACGCCGCGGGTGGCGGCGTCCGTCACTACGAACGCGCGCGGGACCGGCCCGACCGGGGATGGGTCTGCGGCGAACTCCTCAGCCCGGACGCCACGGGTCCGGGCGCGATCGTGGTCTCCGGGGGCGTCCTGCACGGGTTCGTCCCGGAGCCGGGCGGCATCGCCCACCGCGTCCGCAGCGCTGGGCCGCGAGCCGGCGCGGCGAACGGGAACACGCCCGGCCCAGACTCGTGGGTGCGTCGGTCAGGCTCGATCCCGGGCCACGCGGTCAGCGCCGTCGCGGTCCGGGGCGAGGTGTGGGTGGCGACCGCGGACGCCGCCGGCGTCACCGTGTGGCGCTTGCGCCGCGGACGCTGGGAGGTCGACCACACCTGGGAGCACGCGGCAGCGCCGGCGCTGGCCGTCCACGGAGCCGCCGTGGCCCTGCTCGTGGCGATGGACGACGAACTCCACCTCTGGGAGCGCATCGTTCGGGAACCCTTCGGAGGGAGCTCCGACACGTTGCTCCCTCCAGCCGGCGGGAGCGCCGGGGGCTGGCGCCGCGGCGTCCGCCTGGACCGTGCGGGAACCGCCCCGGCCGCCCTGGTGCACGGCGGTGGCTGGCTGCTCGCCGTGCCGCGGGAGGACGTGGTCGCGACGTACCGCGTCCGGGGTCGGGAGGTGGAACCGCACGCGACCCTCACGTGGGGAGCCGGGCGCATCGACGGGGTCGCGCTGCTGCCCGGCACGCGGGGCCAGGTGCACGCGCTCACGGCCGAGGAGGGGTCGGTCTTCCAGCACCGGCGGACCCCCGCGACCGCATGGTTGCGGGTGAACTGCCTGCGGCTGCGCGACACCGATCCGTTCGTGGTCGACCCGCGCGACTCGACCAAGCTCGCCCAGGTCTCCGGGGAGGTCGACAGCCAACCGATCCGCGAGGGCGCACGACGTGCGACGTTGAGCCGGTCGCGATCGACGTCCGGGGTGCTCGGCACCGACCTTGGTGTGCACGTGCGCCATCGCGGTCGCGACTTCCTGCTGTTCGGCGACACCCACTGGGACCGCCGATCGAGGCTCGGCACGCGCGACTCGATCGCGGAGGTCCTTCCCGAGGAAGGGGGCGTGCCCGGGTTGCCGCGGGTGGTGTTCCACGGGGCACCGCTGGTGGTGCGAGGCGGGGGCGTGACGATGCGGGAGTACGACGTCCCCTTGGACAGCTTCTCCCTCGGCGGCGACTTCTTCGCGTTCTTCACCTCGAACCACTTCGTGCGCGGTCAGGTGATGGGGCGCTCGGTGCTGACCCGCGCAGCGGATCCCGCACTCAGGATCGACCCACGGGCCCGCCTGCGCGGCGTCGCCTTCCACCACCTCGGGACCTTCTCGACCCGGTACTTCATCAACGTGTCCGTGCAACCGGTGCCCGCGGGGTCCGTGCCGGGCTACGGCGGCGACGGCGAGGTGCTGCTCCTGTTCGGCTCCGGGCCGTACCGGGCCGGCGACCTCCGACTGGCGGTCCTCGATCCACGGTCGGACGCCGTGCGCGCGGCCTTGGCTGGGGGAGGGGGAGTCGCGGGGTGGCTGGGACGCGTGTTCCCCCTGCTCGGGCGCCTCGATCGGCGGACCATCTCCGAGGGGGTCCGCTACTTCGCCGGTCTGGTCGACGGGGAGCCGGTGTGGTCGGAGCGCGAGGCGGACGCCCGGCCCCTGCTGCACCCGGGCGCGTTCGGCGAGGTGTCGGTGCGCTGGGTCCCCGAGGTGGGGAGGTTCCTGCTCCTCGGAACGTCCGGCCCGGAGGACCCGATCGGGCTCGCCATCGTCCTGCGGACCGCCGAGAACCCGTGGGGTCCGTGGTCGTCGCGGCGTCGCCTGTTGGACTGGGTGGCCCGCGGCATGTCGTTCGACGACCCCTTCGCGCGGTTCATCAAGGCCTTGGGCGACGGCACGGACCCGGTCGGGGACTGGATCTTCCGGGGCCAGCGGGAGGTGACGGGTGCCGCCTACGCGCCCTACTTCTACGACGCCCGGAGGGACGGAGAAGACCTCGTGCTGCGGTACACCTTGTCCACGTGGAATCCCTACCAGGTCGTGCTGATGGAGCACCGGCTCTCGGTGGCCGACCTGGTAGAGCCGGTCTCCACCGGCGCCTGATGGTTTTCGTCCCCTCGATCGGGGCCGAGGCGCCCGGCCAAGGCAAGGCATCTGGCCGGGGACCCGCCGAGTGGACGAAGAGCCTCACCCCTCGAGCGATACCGTGATCCCATGCCGAGCTATGAGGAACTCGACGCCACGCTGACGCGGGTCGCGAACGAGAAGGCCGACGCGGTCGCCGACGTCGTGCGCGTGGTGCGAGGTGGCTCCGCCGCCGTGGGCCGCACCCCCGGGGAGGCGATCCAAGTCCTGAACGGCTGGTACCTGCGCCAGCAGGCGACCGATGCGGGGGTCCGCGCCGTTCCCGGGCGAGCGGGTGAGGTGGTGGGCGCGCTGCGTCCCGAGCCGATGGCCTCGCTGGAGCGCACGATGGTCTACCTCCTCGCCCTCGCCGAGATCCACGGCGTCGACCTCGGTGACGCCGACCGTCGCAAGGCGCTGCTGGTGGCGGTCCTGCTCGGTGACGAGGGCGCCCGGCTGGCGAGCACGGTGGCCGGTCAGGGCGTGGGCTGGGCGCGACGCCTGGTCTCGGTGTCGCGGTCGAGCACCCTCGCGGGGCAGCTGATCGGTGCCGCCCTCAACACCGGCCTCTCGGTCGCCCTCGCCGCAGGCGGGGAGTCCATCCACGCGCGCACGGTGGTCGCGCAGGCGCAGCGGGCCTTCGGTGAACCGCCGGCGCTGTTCCCCGACCAGGTCAAGCGAGCCCCAGCGCCTTCCCCCTCGCCCGGGCCCTCCCCGAGACCCCTGGACCGCTCGGCCATGGGTTCCGCCGCAGCAGAGCCCATGACCACCAGCGGGGTCTACGCCCGCGCCCTGGCTCGTACGTTGAACAAGGCCAAGAAGAAGCGGACGTGAGAGACCGGACCTGAGGGAACGGGATCCGAGGGTAGAGGTGGCGTGAGGAAGGCCCGGCCCCCGAGGGGACCGGGCCTTCCCTGCTGGGAATCAGCGGGTCAGCGAGCGGCGTCCGTGGAGGGATCGATGCGGTCGCGCAGGTGGTCGAGCTGGTCCTTCATCGCCTGCGGGAGCTTCTTGCCGAACTGCTTGAAGTACTCCTCGGTCAGGTCGGCCTCCTTCTCCCACGCGGCGTGGTCAATGGCGAAGATCTTGTCCAGGGTCGTCGCGTCGATGTCGAGCCCCTCGACGTTCAGGTCGGCCTTCTTAGGCAGGCGGCCGGAGACGTCGTCGCGCGCGTCCACCTCGCCGAGCACGCGCTTGACCGCCCACTCGATCGGACGGCTGTTGTCGCCGAAGCCCGGCCACAGGAACTTGCCGTTCTCGTCCTTGCGGAACCAGTTGACCTGAAAGATCTTCGGGGCCTGGTCGCCGAGCGTCTTGCCCATGTCGAGCCAGTGCTGCCAGTAGTCGGCCATGTTGTAGCCGCAGAAGGGCAGCATCGCGAAGGGGTCGCGGCGCAGCGCGCCGACCGAACCCTCGGCGGCGGCGGTCTGCTCGGAAGAGACGGTGGCGCCGATGAAGACGCCGTGCTCCCAGTTGTAGGCCTCGGCGACCAGCGGCACGTTGGTCGCGCGACGCCCGCCGAAGAGGATGATGTCGACGGGGACGCCGGCCGGGTCCTCCCAGTTCGGGGCGATGGTCTCGGCCTGGTCGGCGCGGACGGTGAAGCGGCTGTTCGGGTGCGCCGCGGGCTCGGTGGACTCCGGCGTCCAGTCGTTGCCCTTCCAGTCGATGAGGTGGGCGGGCTTCTCGTCGGTCAGGCCCTCCCACCAGACGTCGCCGTCGTCGGTGAGCGCGACGTTGGTGAAGATGACGTCGCGGTTGAGCGACTTCAGGGCGATGGGGTTGGTCTTCATCGACGTGCCGGGGGCGACACCGAAGAAGCCGGCCTCGGGGTTGATCGCGTAGAGGCGTCCGTCCTTGCCGGGACGCATCCAGGCGATGTCGTCGCCGATGGTCTCGACCTTCAGGCCCGGGATCGTGGGCTGCAGCATGGCCAGGTTGGTCTTGCCGCAGGCGCTCGGGAAGGCCGCGGTCAGGTAGAGCTCCTTGTTGTCGGCCTCACGAGTGAGCTTCAGGATGAGCATGTGCTCGGCCATCCAGCCGTCGCGGCGGGCCATCGTCGAGGCGATGCGCAGGGCGAAGCACTTCTTGCCGAGCAGCGCGTTGCCGCCGTAGCCGGAGCCGTAGGAGATGATCTCGTTGGTCTCGGGGAAGTGGGTGATGTACTTGTCGTCGTTGCAGGGCCAGGCGACGTCGTCGCGCTTGTTGCCCTCGGCGTCCACCAGCGGGTAGCCGACTGAGTGCAGCGCCTTGACCCACGGGGCGCCCTGGGCGATGAGGTTGAGGGCCTCGGTCCCCATGCGGGTCATGATGCGCATGCTCAGGACGACGTACTCAGAGTCCGTGATCTCGACACCGCACTGCGAGATCTCGCCGCCGAGGGGACCCATCGAGAACGGGATGACGTACATGGTGCGTCCGCGCATGGCGCCGTCGAAGCGCTGGTTGAGGGTCTCGCGCATCTTGCTCGGCTCGGCCCAGTTGTTCGTGGGGCCGGCATCCTCCTCCTTCTCGGAGCAGATGTAGGTGCGCGACTCGACGCGGGCGACGTCGGAGGGGGCCGAACGGGCGAGGTAGGAGTTCGGGCGCTTCTCCTCGTTGAGCTTGATGAACACCCCGGCGTCCACGAGCTGCTGGTTCAGGCGGTCGCGCTCAGCCTCGGAGCCGTCGACCCAGTAGATGGCGTCGGGCTTGGTGAGGGCGGCGACCTCTTCCACCCACGCGACCAGGTCGACGGGGGCGCTGGCGGGCGCGTTGTTCGGGATGGTCTCGACGGTCATTGTGCTCCTTTGCGTTGCGGCCGCCGGAGGGACTCCGGGGGCTTCATTGACCAAGTTCCTCTGGTCCCATCGTGCACCAACCGCCAGCCTTTCGTACAAACGAGGTGTCCGGACCCCTACACCCTCTGGCAGCTTCCGTCAAGTAGTCGGCATGACTAGAAGGCCGGATTGGTGGGGGTGGGTCGCGGCGGGGGCGGCGCCGAGGGTCGAGGACGGTGGGTTGCCGACCGCTTCCCGCTCGGTTTGGCGGTACGCCGTCGAGGCGGTAAAGTTACTACCCGGTCGCCGACCGAAGCGCTTGTAGCTTAATGGATAGAGCATCTGACTACGGATCAGAAGGTTGGGGGTTCGAGTCCCTCCAAGCGCGCAAGGGCCCCGCACCAGACAACTGGTGCGGGGCATCGTTGTTCTTAGCCCGGGTGAGTAGGTCCACGGCGTCCATGCCGAAGAGCGGTGCGACCAACTCCAGTTCGGGCACCGACCATGCAATCTGCCCACGAAGGCGCTTGCTCACTTGAGGCTGCGCGATGTGAAGCCGCGCGGCGAGCGCGGACTGGGCGAGCCCAGTCCTGGCCAGCAGCCCACGTAGCTCGGCGGAGACGAGGTCATTCAGCGTCGGTTCAGGTCCACTGGCCTCAGCGAGATTCGTCATGAACTGTAGCTTAGGTGCTCGCCCTTCGGCTGTGAAGCTCTAGCAGTAGCACTTAAGTACGATCCTTTGCGCCATAGCTTGACCCTATGGCTCAATGTGGTCAACCATGGGGCCATGGCAGTCGATGACGTGGTCGCGAGGAACATGCGTGGTGAACTTGCCCGCTTCCGGCTTACCCAAGAGGAAGCCGGGAAGATCCTGGGCCTCAGTCAAAGCGCCATGGGCCACCGGCTGCGGGCCCTGAGGCCCTTCACGGTCAGGGATCTAGTCGTCCTTTCTGTACGGCTTGGGATTCCCTTGTCCCGCCTGCTCGAAGGGGTGGAGGAGGAGTCCTCATGAGCCCGAATGTGCGTGACCCCGAGGTCCTGCGGAGCGTGCTCGGTCAGTTGTCTGCTGGCGTTCTGGAGTGGTCGTCGCCGGCGGGTGTGGAGGTGTTGGGGCGCATCGAGCAGATGGCTCGGTGGGCTTTGGGCCGCACCCCGGTGGTTGTATCGGACCCTCACTTGGTCAGCTCGACCGTTTCCCACGTGTGGGAGCGCTTGAACACTGGCCAAGCCCGGTTCGTGCTGCAGGCTGAACGTCCGGATCGCCTCCTGCGGGTGATGGTTGCTCGCACGCTGGTCCAAGTCGCCCGCGCAGGCGCTGTGTGCGGCGCGGAGCCCTCAGCGACAAGCCGGAACACCCCGCACGGCGAGGTCCCGGCTCGACTGGGAGAACGCGAGGAAGTCCTCGAAGCCGAGGCAGCCGAGCGCATGGTCTCGCCGGTCGTCGAGGAGTTGGTCCGCTCGTTGTGGAGGGCTGTTATCAACGCTTCGCTCCGTGGCGCTGGCGGGATCGTCCTGGCAGAGCAGCGGGCCGCTCGGGCTGCGGACGCCCTGCGGTACGTGGTCGACGAAGTGTCTGCGTGCGGGATCGCCGCGGCTTACCGCCGGCTGGCCCAGGATGAGCAGCTGGAGCAGCTGCTGCCGTGGTGGTCAGCTCGCGCACTGGTTTGGGCTGTGACGGGAAGCTCCTCTGGTCAGGGCTCCTGGGACGCCGCGCGGACCAGCGTGTTCGCCCGCTTGTACGCGGCACGCCGCGACGGTGATCGCCGGTCGGTGACCGAGATCGCCCCCGAGTGGGGAACGGTCCTTGCTCGCGTCACGTCCGCGTTCCGATCAGACCTGACACCCCCCGAGATGACGGTCCTCAACGGGGTCGAGGAACAGTTGCCGCTGCCCGGACTGGCGGTGGTCGTGTGAGCACCGAACGCCCGATCGCCCTGTCGCGCGAGGACGCCGCCTACGTTCACTCGGGCACCGTTCCCTATCCGTACCGGCGGTGGGCGCCGCTCGATGTCGAGCGGGTACTCCTGGCAACCATGGCCCGCTGGGCGTGGACCCGGGATGCCGCCTGGACAACCGTCAGAGCTTCCCACCCGAACGCTTTCCAGACTCTGCGCACCCACCCCGACGAGTTCGACGAGCACTGGGCCCGAGCCGGCGGCACGCTGCCCGGCGCCGCGGCTGCACCTGAGATGGGCCCTATCGACGAGCCTCGCCTCCCGCTGAGCGAACTCACGGTCCTCTTGGGCGCGGCCATCGGGCAGATGTGGGGCCGGCTGCACCAGATTCCGCGGCGCGCTCGCCCCCGGGCGGTCCAGGTGGCCCTGGCCGTCATCGCCCGGTGTGCCACCCAAGGGTCGTTGCGCGTGGCAGTCCCGTTGCGTTCACTGCAGCTCGACACCGGCATGCGGTCCCGGGGGGCAGTCCTCGAGGGCCTGCGGGAAGCCGCCCTGCTGTTGGGCTGCTTGCACGCCTCCTTCGACCCGCGAATGCCACTGGACTCGTCCCACGAGCTGGAGCTGATCGTGGAGCGGGAAGGGGTTGCAGGTGGACCACTCGGTATCACCCACCCCCTCCCAACGCTGTGGACCAGCACCGCTGCCGCCATCACCGACTGGGTCGGCCTCCCCGGCGACGCGCCACTCGTCTGGGCAGCCCTGCTGTCGCTGGGAGGGAAAGCCAAACGCACCGAACTCGCAGACCTGGTTGCGGCAGGGAGCGCATCACGGCAGACGCGGCGCACGGTGCACAAGGTCCTGGACGCCATGGCCGAGCGGGGCTTGGTGTCGCTGACGACCCGGCGCGTCCGGCTGGGGGAGGCCTACCTGCCCGACCCACCCGACGACTTGCGACGCCTCATCGCCAGCGAGCGACGCCGGTGGGCGTTCCGCTGCCACGCGTTCGACCTCAACCGGCAGGAGCGCACTCGAGACCAACTCGACCGCCAACGTGACTGGTGGCACTCCCTGCCCGACGACGAACGAGCCGCCCGTCGTGCCGAGCGCCAAGCCTGGTTCGCGAACCTGCCGTGTGACCTCCAGGACCACTACCGACGGCTGTGGGCTCGCCAACGCCAGCGTGCCGGCGTCAGTGTCAGGCAGGCGCACCACAACTGGTGTGAGGAACACATGACGGTTGCCAGACGCCGAGAACGCCGCGCGTGGTACCGAACCCAAGCTCCCGACAGACAACTGGAACTCGTCGCCTGCTGGAGCCGGTGGCGAGTCACACACGAGGTCGGCCGCTACAGGGCCAACCGGCTGGAAGAAGTCGAACCACCCTCACCGAGGAAGTACCCCAAGTACACCGGCCCGAGGTGGCCGGGCATCGAGTGGACACCCCCACACATCGACACGGAGGCCGACCATGCTGGCGAAACTCTCCCTACTGAAGGCACTGATCCGCCTGGTCCTCACGGTGGCCCTGGCACTGGTGGTGTTCCTGATCGGCATGCCGATCTTCATGATGGCCGGCCTGATGCCCTCATCCCCGGCCTGTCGGGCGGCTGACGGCGGGGACTTCAACGCCGACCAGCTCGCGATCGCCCGCACCATCGTCCAGGTCGGCGTCGAGCGCGGCCTCCCCGAGCGGGGCGTCATTGCCGGGTTGATGGCCGGCATCGGCGAGAGCACGCTACGGAACCTTCCCCACGGCGATGCAGTCCGCAACGACACCATCGGCGTCTTCCAGATCGGTCCCGAGCACGGCAGCTACGCCGACCGCATGAACCCCACCTGGGCGGCCGGCAACTTCTTCCAGCGCCTCACCGCAGTCCCCAACTGGGAGAACCTCCCGCAAACCTTGGCCATCCACAAGGCACAGCGCAACGCCGACCCCAACCACTACCAGCGCTACCTCGATACTGCCAGCGGCCTCTATGCCCTGCTGACCGGCGGCGGCGCCGACTGCCAGCGACCCGCGGTCGACTCCACCGGCAACTCAGGAGTCAAGACCTGGGGCGGGTTCACCAACGGGCTCATCCCCTTCGACGTCCTGTGCCCCATCCCCTGGAAGGCCGGCACTCGCATGGCCGATGGCAGCGGCTACTACGCGCGCTGTGACTACGTGAAGGCCCTGACTGCACTCAACGTCGAATACCGCGCACGCTTTGGCCGCAACATCGACATGAGCACCGCCTACCGCTCCCAGGACTACCAACGCGCCCTGTGTGCCCGCGTCACCCACGCCTGCGCAGCCCCTGGACGATCGGTCCACGGACTCGCCCTGGCCATCGACTTCAGCGGCGGCATCAACCGGGTCAACACCGCTGAACACCAGTGGATGGTCGCCAACGCCGGCCGGTTCGGCATCGTCCACCCCGGCTGGGCACAAAAGCCCGGCAAGAGATTCGAACCCTGGCACTGGGAGTTCAACCCCGACCTCGGCATCCGCACCGGAGCCGTCACCGCGAGCGACGTCGCGGCCGCCTCCGACAACAGCCCCCTCACCCGCCCCCTCACCTGACCCACCCACCGCCGGCGGCGTGTGTCGCCGCAGCGCACTTCCGAGGTGAGGGCGTCAAACGGACACCCCAACACTGACAAGGAGCACCCTCATGCCTGTTCGTGGACCCGACTGGTCATTCTTCGGAGTCAGCACCTTCGCCGGCATCATCTCCGGCATCTGGGCCGTGTGCCTGCTGGCATCATTCGCGGCACTCCTCATCGCCGGCGGCGTGTTCGCCTTCTCCGGCGACAACCCCCAGCGCCGCGACAGCGCCATGGGCTGGGTCCGCAACGCCGCCCTGGCGATCCTCGTCCTTGGCGCAGCCGGAGCCATCTGGGCCCTCCTGTTCGCGCTCGGACAGGCGGCATCCTGATGAACCGGAAGCTGATCATCCCCCTGATGGGCCTTGCCTTGATCGTGGGCTTGTCCATCGTCGTGACGGTCACCGGCATCTTCACTCGGGACACCGCCCCAACGACACCCCAGGTCTCAACCGTGCGCACCACCGAGGTCACGCCGACCCCAGCGCTGCCCACCGAGCCAGTTCGGGCCCCGTACGGAAGCACGCAGACCGGAACGATCGGTGACTTCGCCGTCCCTGCGTGGCCGACCGGCGTCAGTGAACGCATGGATGATCCCCGGTTCGTGTCCTGGCTGCAGCAAGCACCTCCCACGATCCCGACCCCCGGGTGGGCGCCCGAGATCACCGACGAACAGCGTCAGGATCCCGTCGAGCTCACCCGCACCTTCCTGACTGGCTTCTACACCCGCCAGTACACCTGGCCGCGCGCCGCATGGGCGTCTTGGGTGTGGGACGCCTGGACACCGGCCACGCTCACTCCCACCCCGGCCTACGCCGCTCAGGTGGGCCAACCCTCGACCCTGTACCGGGAACGCGCCTGGTTCCTGCTGGTGGCCATGTCACCCACCGCCGAGTTGGAGGACATCTTCGCGCCCGCCTCCCAGGAGGCCTGGCATCGGTACGCCGATCTGGGTGCCACCAGCCAGGTGACCGTTCTCCAGACCAGTCCCATCAGCTTCCCGCTGCCGGACAAGTACTACGACACCGACCCCAACGCGGTCACCGTGGAGGCCCGCCTGAGTGTCGCCACCATGGTCGGGGGACAGACCACCACCAAGGACCTCCACCTGTGGGTGGCCCTGTCCACCGCCGATGAGACCGGCGGGTACGGCGTCCAAGCCATCGGAGTCATGCCATGAGCTGCCCCACCGGCACCTACTGCCCCGCCGTGCCCGTCATCGAACAGACGCCCACCCCGGCGCCACCGACCCCCACGCCTACCCCCGCTCCGGCGCCGCCGGCGAGCGAGGGCAGCGGGAACTGGCTGGTCGACCAGATCCTTTCCGGGCTGGCCCGTTCGGTTGGTGATGCTGCTGAGAAGTTCATGTCGTGGCTGTGGAACGGCGTCAACCAGGGCACCGCGGTGAACCTGTCCCAGGCCCCAGAACAGTTCCTCCGCCTCATGGGCGTCACCGTCGCCTTGGGACTCCTCATCGCGCTGGGTGCCTTCGTGTGGGAAATCGCCTCAGCGGCCCTCCACGGCGGGGACCTGCCACGCATCGGCGAAGCCCTCAAGGGAATCCTCGTGGCCACTCTCGGTCCAGCGATCACCCTCTACGTGATCAATCTGCTGCTGACGGTCTCGGACCAGCTCAGTGCCGGCATCATCGACGTCGGCATGGGCGGGAACATGGGTGGCCGCGTGAGTTTCCTCGTCTCAGTCGCCGTCGTGGTCAACCCACTGGGCGTTCTGGGCATGGGCGCGCTGATGATCCTGCTGGGCTTCTTCCAGTGGGTCGTGCTCAGCCTGCAGGCCTCGCTGGTCTGGCTCGAAGTGCTCGTCCTCCCGATCGCCTTCGGTGGCGCACCCCACCCGGCCTTGCGTCCCCTGATCGGTAAGTGGATGGGCTTCACCCTGGGCTGCATCTTCATCAAACCCCTCCTGCTCGGCATCGTCGCCGTCGGGCTCGCGCTCGCCGGGAACGGCGTCTCAGGCAGCCCCCAGCAGCTGGGGATGGGCATCGCCATCATGGCGCTGTCGATCCTGGCCCCGTTCACCCTCATGCAGATCCTCGCCGGACTCGGCGAAGGCCTCGCCGCCGCGGGCGCAGCGGGCGGGCAGACCGCACGCGGCGCCAACCCCAGCTCGAAGATCGCCGCCGTCGCGCGCACCCGCTACTACTTCCGGAAGTGACGCCATGATCACGACACGATTCCCCAACCGCACCCCCCGAACCGTGTGGGGGGACCTCACCTACACCCAGCTGGCCGTCCTCGGTCTCGCCCTCACGTTCGTGGTCCTGGCCACCGCCATCCCCAACGGGCGCGGCATGCCGCTGTTGGGCGTCGCCATCGTGCTGGCCCTGCTGGTGCCGGCACGGTGGGAAGGACGCCGCTTCCTCGACCAGGTTCCGCTCATCGTCAGCTGGCTGACCAAGTCACGCAACGGTCAACGGCAATGGCGTCGCGACGTCACCGAACCTCCGCGCGCCGGCAGCCTGCACCTACCGGGTGACGCCGCACGCCTGCAGTGGCGCAACCTGCCCAGCGGCACCGTCGCCGTGTACGACCCGAACCAAGGCACCCTCGCCGCCTCGGTGAGCTGCCGCCAACCCGCCTTCCGCCTGCTGGCCAGCAGCGACCAGGAACGCCGCGTCGACTCCTGGGCCACCCTCCTGGGCAGCCTGTCCCAGCGCGCCCAAGGAGCCCGCATCCAAGTCACCGAGACGACCGTGCCCGATCCCGGCCTCAACGTCGTGGAGTTCTTCGACGCCCACGCCACCAACCCGAACGGGTGGGCCGCTCACCAGTACCAGACGCTCCTCGCCAGCCAAGCCACCCAAGGAGTCCGCCACGACACCACCGTCACCGTGACCATCGACGTTCGCAAGCGCAGCGGCCTCGGTATCGAACGCGTCACCCACGGATCGGCGTTGGCCATCTCGCTGGAACGCCTCGACGCCCTCGTCGGAGTCCTCATCACCAGCCTCACCGACGGCGGTCTCCAACACGTCACCCCGATCACCGGCAACGAACTCGCCAGCCGCATCGTTCAAGCACACCGCCCCAACGCGCCCATGCCCACCGCCGCCGCCCTGGAGGAGGCCGGCCCGATCAGCCTCGAGGAGCACCGCACCCACATCGACCTCGTCGACGGATGCGCCGCCGTCTTGTGGATCGCGGCTTGGCCGCGCACCGAGGTCCCCGTCGACTTCCTCCACCACGTCATGTTCACCAGCGGCGTCCAGAAGACGTTCAGCCTGTTCATCACCCCCGTGCCCACCGCTGACGCGCTCAAGGGGATGAGCAAGGAAGCCGCACGCGCCGAAGCCAAAGCCCGTAACGCAGCCAAGCGCGGCCGCCAACAATCGGTGTTCGAACGCCGCGCCGTCGAAGAACTCGCCGAACGCGAAACCGCCCTGGCCGACGGCTTCGCCGACGCCCGCTTCTCCGGGTTCATCGTCGTCACCGCACCCGACCTACCCGAGCTTGCTGATGCCGTCGACGCCGTCGAAGCCGCCGCAGCCGCCTCGGGCATCCACACCGAACCCATGGCCCGCCAACACCTCCAGGCATTCACCAACACCCGGCTCCCCCTCGGAAGGAAGGTCCACCGATGAAGGTCATCCAGATCAAGCACACCACCCCCGCCATCCCGCGCGGTGGCCTGCCCGGCAAGCACAAGGCCCGCACCGAGATCCTGGGCAACCCCATCGACTTCACCGTCGAACCCCACCACGCCACCACCGACGTCATCGCCGGCGCCTACCCGTTCCTGGCCGAGGCCGGCCTCGGCTCGGAAGGCATCTTCATCGGCACCGACACCTGGTCCCAAGCGCCCTTCGTGTTCGACCCTTGGGTGCTCTACCAAAAGGGCATCATCAGCAACCCCAACGTCGCCGTCATCGGCATCATCGGCCGCGGCAAGAGCCTGCTGGCCAAGACCCTCGCCTCCCGCTCCACCGTGTTCGGTCGCAAGGTGTACGTCCCCCTCGACCCCAACGGGGAATGGCGAGCCGTCGCTGAAGCCGTCGGCGGCACCGTCATCCGACTCGGCGACGGCAACATCCTCAACCCCCTCGACGAAGGACCTCGCCGGCCCCAAGCCAGCGACCAACAGCACCAGACCGAAGTCCGCGAACGCCGCATCGAACTCCTCGAGGCCCTCGCCGCCGCAGCAGCCGCCCGTGACCTGGCCCCGGAGGAACACACCGCCCTGGCAGCAGCCCTCGACAGCGTCGTCGCCGACACACCGACCCCCACCCTCGGAGACGTCGTCGACGCAATCTTCCAACCCCGCCAAGCCACCCACGGATCCGACACCACCCAACTCGCCAGCGACGGCCGATCCCTGGGCCACGCCCTGGCCCGGTTCATCAACGGCGACCTCGCCGGCCTGTTCGACGGGCCCTCCACGGTCAGCCTCGACACCGAATCCCCAATGGTCGTCATCGACGGATCCGGCATCGTCGGCGACGACCTCAAGCTCGCCCTCGTGTCCGCGTGCGCCTCCACCTGGATGGAAGCCGCCCTCAACGACCCCTCCGCAGGACAACGATGGGTGATCTACGAGGAGTCCTGGCGCATCATGATGGTCGCCAGCCTGCTGGCCCGCATGACATCCCAGTTCAAACGAGCCCGCCACCTCGGCCTGGCCAACATGATCATCTTCCACGGCCTCGGGGACCTCGACATGGTCGGCGACGCCGGCTCCGCCGCCCGCGCACGCTCCCTGCGCCTAATCGGGGACTGCTCCACCAAGGTCCTCTACGCCCAAGAGCCCGGCGACGGCGCCAGCGAGATCGCCCGCCGTCTCGGCCTCAACGACGCCGAACGCGACCAGCTCCCCGGCCTGGCCATCGGCGAAGCCCTCTGGAAAGTCAAGGAACGCGGCTTCCTCGTCGCCCACAAGGTCACCACCGACGAACTCAGCCGCTTCGGCACCGACAAGCGCATGGGCGGACGACACCGATGAGAGACACCGACAAGATCCTGTTCGCCGGCATCGGCACCCTCAGCGCACTCACCTTCGCCCTCTACGGCGCAGGCCTCCTGCTGGACCGCCTCCACGGCAGCACAGGCACCCCCGGCCAGCAATGGCTGTGGCTCACCCTCCGCGGCCAGCCTGACCGAGCCTTCACCACCGGCCCAGCCTGGCTGTACTGGCTGGTCGCCGCACTCATCCTCATCGCCGAGATCGCGCTCATCACGGTCGTGTGGCGACTCTGGAGAACCAGCACCCCCACGCCCGCCAAGACGCAGGCGCGGATCCGCCCCGAAGGCACCGCCACCCGCCAGCAAGCCGTCCGCGTCGGCGGCAGCCACGCCGTCAAACGGCGCGCCCAACACCTGCGCCCCAGCCTGCCCCGCCCCAAGCTCGACGACATCGCGCTCCGCCTGGGCGCCATCGACCGCACCCCCCTGTGGATGACCGTCGAAGACTGCGCCCTCATCATCGGCCCACCCCGCTCCGGCAAGGGCCTCCACCTCGCGGTCAACCTCATCCTCGACGCCCCCGGCGCCGTCATCACCACCTCCACCCGCCCCGACAACCTCGACATCACCCTCACCGCCCGCCAACAACACGGCCCCATCGCCGTGTTCGACCCCCAACAACTCGCACCCTGGGCCCCCGGCGGCCTGCGCTGGTCACCCATCCGCGGCTGCCAAGACCCCCAAGTCGCCATGGTCCGCGCCAAAGGCCTGGCCGCCGGCTCCGGCCTGGGCGGCTCCAACGTCACCGAAGGCGCCTTCTGGCTCGGCCTCACCGAGTCCGTCCTCCGCGGCCTCCTCCACGCCGCCGCCCTCGACAACCGCGGCGCCGACGACCTATACCGGTGGAGCCTCGACCCCGCAGCAGCCCGCGAAGCCGGCCGCATCCTGGAGGCCAACCCCAGCTCAGCCCGCGGCTGGGGCAGCGCACTCAACGCCATCATCGACAGCGACCCCCGCTCCCGTGACTCCGTCTGGCACGGCGTCCGCCAAGCCTGCAGCGGACTGGCCGACCCCCGCGTCCTCGAGGCCGTCAGCCCCCACCCCGGCGAAGCCTTTGACCCCGCCGCCTTCCTCAACGCCAACGGCACCCTGTACCTACTCTCCACCGCCACCGGCGCCACCGGCGTCGCCAACCTCATCGCAGCCCTCATCGAAGACCTCCTCGAAGTCGCCCGCCACCTCGCCGCAGACGCCCCCGGCCAACGACTCGACCCACCCGTCACCCTCGTCCTGGACGAGATCGGCAACCTCGCACCCCTACCGTCCCTGCCCGCCCTCATGAGCGAAGGCGGAGGCTCCGGCCTGGTCACCATCGCCGTCGTCCAATCCCTGGCCCAAGGCCGCGACAAGTGGGGCGAAGCCACCTGGGGAACCGTCTGGGGATCAGCCATCGTCAAGGTCATCCTCGGCGGCAACGACGACGCCCGCGACCTCCGCGACCTCTCCGACGTCATCGGACTCCGCGACGACGAGACCACCTCACGATCCCGCAACCACGACGGCAGCCTCACCACCTCCACGAGCATCCGCCAGGTCCCGATCATGCCGCCCAGCGCCCTCCGCACCCTGCCATTCGGCACCGCCGTCGTCCTCATGCGCGCCGCCCCACCGATCGTGATGACCCTGCGCTCCTGGAAACGCCGCCCCGACGCCAAAGCCCTCATCGCCGCCCGCCGGACAACCCACCCCGCCAACGAAATCGCACCCCACACACACGCACCTAACCCCCGACCGGCCGATGGTGTAGGCCACACGCACTAGGGAAGTGAGCCAGGCACTACACCGGCCGGCCACCAACTGAAGGAGCAAGATCGTGAACCACCCCGACGACCTCCGGCCCACCGGCCTGGCCGACGTGCCCCTCATCCACGACGACCTGCTCGACTACGCCCGAACCCTCGCCCAAGCAGGGGAACGCGCAGCCGCCGAGCAGACACTGGACGCCGCCGACGAGCTGCTCGCCGAGGACAACTGATGCGCCGCCAGCTCACCGCCGCCCAAGCCGAACGAGCCCAAGCCGAACGCAAGGAGAAGCTCGACCAGCTCCACCAGCAGCTGATGGCCGGCATCGAGTCCCTGCGCTCCTCCGACCGGTGGCTCGCGTTCCTCCACTTCGCCCAGGGCTTCCACCGCTACAGCTTCAACAACACACTGCTGATCTTCCTCCAGAAGCCCGACGCCACCATGGTCGCCTCCTTCAACGCCTGGAAAGAACGGGGCCACTACGTCCGAAAGGGCGAAACCGCCCTCCGCGTCCTGGCACCCATGACGCGACGCGTCACCGTCGACGATGATGAGGGCCGCGCAGCCCGCGACAAGGACGGCAAGCCGCTCAAGAAGACGATCATCACCGGCTTCAAGCCAGTACCCGTCTTCGACGCTTCCCAAGTCGAACCGGCCGTCGACCGGCCCGACATCCCGCGTCTCCTGGCCGGCCACGCCCCCGAAGGACTCTGGGACGCCCTGGCCCACATCGTCACCCAGGAAGGCTTCCAGCTCGAACGCGGACCCTGCGGCACCGCCAACGGCTACACCGACTTCACCGCACACGTGATCCGGGTCCGCGACGACGTGGACGACGCCCAAGCCGTCAAGACCCTCGCCCACGAGGTCGGCCACATGCTCCTCCACGCACCCAACGCCACCGACAGCGGACGCGTCGACTGCCGCTCCACCATCGAAGTCGAAGCCGAATCCGTCGCCTACCTCGTCGCCTCAGCCCATGGCCTCGACACCAGCGACTACACGTTCTCCTACGTAGCCGTCTGGGCCGAGGACGCCGCCGAACGCCAACGCGTCGACCCCTGCGACGTCATAAAAGCCACCGGTCAACGCGTGATGGCTTGCGCCGACAAGATCCTCACCCACACCCAACCAGCCGCCACCCTCGCCCAGAACGAAGCCATGACCCAAGACGCAGCCCGCGTCCGCGAGCAGATCAACAAGGCGCCCGCCACAGCACCCAGCCCGCCGTCCATGCACCCACTGTCGACGACCACCCCGACGACCCCAACCCCGACACCGACCCCGACGATCGGCCTCTAACCGGACAGGAGAACCCCATGCGACCACCCCGCGGACTGGGCCGAGGCCTCGGCCGAACCCTCGCGCGCCTGCGCTACCGCCGCTACATGAACTCCGAGACCTGGCGCACCGTCCGACGCAACTGGGCAGCCCTCTACGGCGAACTCCACGGACGCGCCCCCACCTGCGCCATCTGCGACCAGGACTGGGCGCTGGCCCGTGATGACCTCCACCACCTGACCTACGACAACGTCGGCGACGAGTCCTTCCAGGACCTCATGCCCTTCTGCAGGCCCTGCCACGAACGACTCCACCAGTGGCTCGACGCCTCACCAGCCTGGCGCACCATGCCGCTCCGCACCGCCTCGATCGAACTCGTCAACCGCCTCCGCCACTGACCCCTCGCACCGACAGGAGAAACCCATGCCCGAACCACGCCTGTCCAAGGAACTCCAAGACGCCCTCTCCAAGAGCGGCGAATCCATATCCGACATCTACGATCTCGGGTCCATCCCCAGCCCCGTGCGCTGGCACACCCTTCGTGGCAAGGCCGCCCATCAGGAGTGGTCGAGGCTCATCCCGTGGGTGGCCTGGCTCACCGACCGGTACGCCCTCCCACCCACCCTGGTCCCCCCATGCTGGCCCCGTCACGGAGCCCTCGTCGAGGAACTCACCGCCCTCCGCGGCGCCTACGAGGTCGCCTACGACAAGACCCAGGCAGCCACCGCCATGCTCGAGTGGCACGCCATGTTCGCCATGGCCCGCACGCGGTTGCGCGAATGGACCTCCATCACCGGCTGCAACCGCGAGGACCACCGGGCCGCCACCCTCCAGCCCTGGCCCGACGACGCCACCTGGGCGGCAGACACCCGCAAGTGGCTCACCCAGACGAACGGTCCCACCGATGAACCTTGGTGACGCCGCAATCCGGTACGCCCAAGCAGGCCTACCCGTATTCCCGCTGGTACCCGGCGGCAAGGCTCCACTCACCGCCCGCGGCCTCTACGCGGCGACCATCGATCTGTTCCAGATCAAGTCCTGGTGGGCCCAACACCCCAACGCAAACATCGGCCTGCCCACCGGGGAGACCAGCGGCTGGGACGTCCTCGACGTCGACGTCCCCAAGGAAGACGCCGCCGGCCGCCGCCAACGACGCACCGGCTGGGAAGTCGTCCAGCCCGCCCTCGATGGTGGAGGCCTCAAACCACCAGCCATCATCGTCCGAACCCCGTCTGGAGGCGCCCACCTCTACTACCGGGCCCGCGACGGCGCCCGGAACGGCTCCATGTCCGACTACGGCCTCGACTTCCGTGCCGAAGGCGGCTACGTCGTCGTCCCACCCTCACGAACCGATGCCGGCACCTACGAACTCACCCAAGGACTCGACCACAGCAAGCCCGTCTTCCAGTGCGACTTCACCAAACTGCGCGAGCTCATCCAACGCGTCGACGGCTCCCACGAGGGAGCCCAGCGAGCGACCCGGAGACTCCGAGCACAACAGAGCCGACCCACCTCGCCAGACCGCCTCACACGCCGCGTCGACGCACTAGCCCGCACGGTCGCCGAAGCCAAGATCGGCACCCGCAACAACGTCCTCTACTGGGCTGCCCGCGTCTCGATCGACGATGACCTGGAGTGCCTCGACAAGCTCTACCACGCCGGACTCGCAGCCGGACTGGACCCGGACGAGGCCTCCCGCACCATCCAATCCGCACTCCGCGGACCACAGCCGGTCAACATGCCCGTCCCAGCACCGGAACCACCCGCCCCCAGAACCATCTCGCTCTGACCACAGTTCACCGGCCGGCCCAACAGGGCCGGCCGGTGCACCATGATCACAAGCTCAGCACCGGCCCGTCCCCGACACCGAGCGGCTGGCTGACGGTCGAAGCACGCTCACCCAGCACCATCCGCAACTCATGCCGAGCCGCCATCTCCGCAGCTGCAACCGTCCATGCCTCCAGGGCCGCGGCGTCCGTCGGGCGAGGAGGCAGCCGGCGCGTCCAGCGGGCGCCTTGCTCCAAGTCGTTCGCCAGGGCCGCCTGCACCGCCCGGCGCATGGACGCCTCCCGCTCGTCGAGGGCCTGACGAAGGTCCGGGTCGCGCGTCGACACGTCCGCCACCGTCACCCCCAAGATCTGTCGACGCTCGAGTGGGGGGCAGTCGCCGGCCAAGGCAACCAAGCGGGCAGCACTACTGCTGGGGTGTTCCCCCGGGGAGAAGGCCTGGGCGACTACCGTCGCCGGCGGCCGACCCTGGGCCTCGAGACGACGCAGCGCATCCAGCACCTGAGGCCACTCAGGCAGGTGGGTGGGTTCCACATCCGGCATCGTCTCCCTCAGCAGGTTGGCGTACCGATCCGTCGTAGCCCACCGACGGATGGTGTCGTACTCGGCCATCAGCCGGCCCAGGCTGGTCTGTGCTTCGACCTCGGACTCGCGAGTCTGCGTGGCCGACAGAGCCGCACCCCTCCGCTTGAGGACGTCACTCAGGATCCCCCTGGCGTTGGGAGCCTCCGCGGCGAGGTGGGCGTGATCGGGGTCATCGCTGGGCGCCACCGCCACATGCACATGGTTCGCGAGCCGCCCACGGGTCATGGCCACGTACAGAACCTCACGCGTGAGCGCGCCACGCCCAGGATCAACAACCACATGGGCTGTGTCGGCCGTCGCCCCTTGGGCTCGATAGGCGGTCGTGGCATAGGCCAGCTCAACGTGATCGGCAACGTAGGCGGCCGGCAGGGTGATGGCTGTCCCGCCCGCCCCGCGACGAACCAGCAAGGACCCGTCAGCGCCGGCGTCGAGCACCTCCCACGTGTCACCGTTCTTGACCCAGCCGCGGCCCGTCGTCAGCGACCGATCGTTCTGCCGCGTGACGATGCGGTCCCCAGAACCAGCTGAGGTTCCATCGTGCAGGCGCGGACCCTCCGCAGAGACAAGCCCCTGGTCGACCCGCTCACGACGGGCACGCGCGTTGAGTTGGGTGACCGTGCTGTTGTCACTGGCGATCAGCAGCGACACATGTCCTTCGTCCTGGTCCGTACACCAAGCCTCGAAGGCGGCCTCGACCGCGTCCTCATGCGCATGGACCCGTCCACGGTGGTCATAGAGATCGAGAACAGCTTCCTGCCCGAACCGCAGCCGCACCGAGGCGGCACGCTCCCAGTCATTACGGAACCGCCACACGCCGCTGAGCTCCGGAGCGGTGCCCCGGCGATCCGAGACCAAGAGACCGAAGGCTCCGCCCGCCTCGATCGCGCTGAGCTGGAATGGATCTCCGACCAGCAGAATCTTGGCCCCCGCAGCCGCAGCCTGGGCGCGCAGAGCGTCCAAAGCCAAGGTTCCGGCCAAGGACGCCTCATCCACGATCACCAGCCCACCGGGCCGCATGGCCCACCGCGCATGCTCGGCCAGCAGCTCCTCCGCAACGTCGCCGCGGCCCGCCACACGGTGTGCTTCGGCCCTGTGGAGTCGAGTGGACTGGCTTGCCTGCTCGTGCAACCACTTGGCTGTGTTCTCCGTGTCGATCCCCAAGGAGTCGGCCAGCACATGAGCGGCAGCGGCCGAGGGCGCCAGCCCGATCACCGATCCTGCTCCGTGGGTGGCCTGCCAGGCAGCGGTCAGCTTCGCCAGCGTGGTGGTCTTGCCGGTGCCGGCCGGCCCCACCAGAACGTCCACGACCCGCCCTGACACGGCGACCTGCACCGCAGCCGACACCTGGTCATCCGAGAGCAGGAATCCCTTGCTGTCGGGAGCATTGGCGTACCGCTCGATGGTGTCCAGGTCCAAGGTGGGCGCATCAAGTCGCTTCCCGTCGGCCAGCAGCCGGCGTTCGGCATCGAGCAGTGCTTGGGCGGTGTACACCGTGGCGCGCTTGAACGCGCTCGAACCATCGGCCAACTGATAGCGCTCCGGCGTGTGGGCTGTCAGGTCGGGGGTGAGGTCGACACTCAGCAGCTGCACCCTCTCGGTGGCAGCTCCGATCGTCGCCAAGATGTCCGCAGTCGACGCCAGCCGGACGTGCATCGCCGCCCGCGCCACCGCCGCCCGAATATTCGACACCGTCCACGTGGACCGAGAGCTGCTCAGCTCTCCCAAGGCGGTTTGGGCCAGCGACTCGACCCCGTACCCGAGCGCGAGGTCATCAGCGCGGACCATCGGAATGGACCGTTCCTCGCGAGCCTGTGCGCCGCGGTAGGTCAGTGCGGTGGCCCACTCCAACGGGTCACGCCCCAGAACGGCCGCCGCCTGTTCCCGCCACCGACCCAGGAGCTCAGCCAAGGGCACGATCGTCTTGGCCTTGCGGGTGGCCTGCCACGCACGCCGATCGAGTTCGCGACCTGCACTGCTGCCGAGCTCTCCACGTGCGGATTCGGCAGCCAGCGCTTCCCGTGCTTGTCGGATCTCGGCACGCCGTGAAGAGAACGCTTCGACCAGCCGTAGGGAGACTCCTCGGAGCTCCCAGGTTGAGGCCTTCGTTCTCCGACTGGTCTTCTGGTACCAGTCCAGACCCAAGCGGGCGCTCACTTGGGTCGCGAGGATGTTGTTGTACAACTCCGACAGCGCCACGACGTTGGGAAACACTGATCCGAGCGAATCGAGGGTGCGCCACCGGCCATCGCCAGCCTGAACACGGTTCGCGATAACAACATGGGTATGCAGGTGGGGATCTCCGTTGCGGCTGTCCCAGTGGTCGAAGGACGCCGCCACGACCCCGCGAACCGGCACGCGGGCGACCCCGTCGGTTCCGACCCGAGTCCGCGCAACCTCCGACTCGAAGTAGCGCACCACGTCCGCGACGGCCTGACGATGGGCTTGGTACAGCTGCTCGCGCACCCCTGAATCGGCCAGAGCCCACAACGTCGACACACTCTTCGGTGCGGTGAAGGTGAAGTCGAAGCCCGCTACCGATTTGGGTTGGCGCCGCGCTGACTCTTCCGCCTCAATCGTCTCGACGGCCGCGGCGCGATCCTCCGGTGACAGGCGAGCACCCAAGGCCTCGACGCGCGTGGCGATGCGTTGGGCGACTCCGAGGGGCACACGGTTCCTCCGCCCCAAGACGACCCCGGACACCGGGTCGACGCCGTCGCGATACAAGCGCTCCATCTGTTCGCTGCTCACGGTGGACCCAGCTGCCAAGCCGCGCCCGCCGTCGAGCCCCGCCAGCCCGGCGCCCATCCAGACACCAGGCGGATTGCCCTCGGTCGCGTAGTAGCGGGTCATCTGCGACATGGCGCCCTGGAACGGAGCCGAGTCGGAGACGCCGCGAAGCAGGTAGGCGTACCCGTCACCAGCGTGCATCTCCTTCACCGTCAGCATGCGACCGACCTCGCCCGTGCGCGCGCTGCAGCCTTGCGGCACTTCGAGTTGCAGTACCGACGGCGTGACGTGGCGCCGGTCCACGGACTGCCGCACACGACACACTGGTGGAGCAACACCCGCTTCGGCCGGCGTGCTCGATAGCGGCACCGGGACGAGCAGTAGAGGTGGCCACGGCGCCGCGGGAAGAACCCGACCGCGCAATACGGACAGCGAGACAGCGAGCCCGTGGACCGCCGGCGGTACGCCCTCGCGGCACATCCCGCCGAGCAGAAGCGGTGGCCGATCCGAGCCGGTGTGAACGCCGCCTGACACTCAGCGCACTGCCCGTTGAACCCCACCATGATGGGCCTCCTTCGTGGGGCTCGAACGGTTCGAGCCTCACCCTCCGAGTGCGTCGGGCTGACACCCATTTCGGGACGCAACCGCCCCTGAACTCCGGGAAATGCCAGATGTGCAGGGTCTTTCGAGTGACGGTGGCGTCTCTTGGCTGGCGAGCAGGGTGCGCCGGAGGACGCAGGTCGGTCAGGAGGCGGGGCGTTGGCGGGTGCGTTTGACGACGGCGTCGCGGAGGGCGCGGCGGGGGACTTGGACGTAGCGCTGGGTCGTGGCGACGGAGCTGTGGCCGAGGAGTTGTTGGACCACGAGGAGGTCTTGGGTCTCGATGTAGATCCCGGTGGCGAACGCGTGGCGCAGGGTGTGCAGGGTCCACGGGTGGGGGAGCACTCGGCCCGCCAGGACGCCGACGTACTCCGGAGACAGGTGGCCGGTGCTGCTCTTCTCTGAGGGGAACAGCCACTCGCCCATGCAGGTCGCTCGAAGGATGAAGGCCAGGTCTGCGGGGAGGGGAATGTCGCGGTCCTTCTTGCCCTTCCCGTGGACGGTGAGGGACCAACCCTCGAGGTCTTCCCAAAGGTCCTTGGCGTGGATCTGTGCGATCTCGGCGCGGCGCAGCCCCAGCTCGATCGCCAGACGCAGGATCAGTCGTGTCCGTGAGTCGGCATGCAGGATGCCGATCTCGACAGCCTTCAGGGGTGCCGGCCGAGGGAGAGGATCGGCGGGCTTGGTCCGCGGCAGCCGCTGCGTCGGGTCGGACTGCGTCCTTCCCGTGGCCAGGCCCCAGCGGTAGAACCCACGCAACGATGCGTAGACGCTCCGGCGGGTCTCCCGAGCCCACTCCTGGACAGCCGCCCAAGCGATGAGGTCGTCAGGCTGGACATCCCAGGGGGCGACCTTGAGGGCGCGGCTCGCTCGCTGCAGGTGATCGCGCCGGCTACGGACGGTGGTCGGCGACTGGTCGGCCGCCAGGAGGTACTCGCACCAGGACACGATCTCGTGGCGCCATGCCGGAGGGACCGGCTTGGCGCGAGGATCTGAAAAGGTGCTCATCGCTCTAACAAGCCACCGAAGTGGGGCTTGAGGGCCACTTGAAGTGTTGTCCGTTTGTTGTCCGGCGAAGATCGGCACTTTCGTCTAGTGCGGCTGGCCGACACCCGAGTGGCCGAGTTCAGTCCTTTGGACCGTTGAGTTGCTAGACCGCGCGAGCTAGCTGTTCTGGCTGATTGATTCGCCGAGGTCAGCCTGGCTGTGTAACCTCAGCCGCATGTATTCAGGCATCGCCTCGATGAAGCTGCGTTCCGCCCGCTGACGGCGGCGGGACCTCTGATCTCTCGTCTGCCGTCCTGACCATCCGCCGGGCGGCACTTCTTGTGGTGCCCGGCTCCATGACGAGCTGAGAGTACGCAATGCCAACGACACCTGCCATGAACGCGCTTCGCCCCTTGACCATCCCCACGTACCGCTCGCTGTTCACAGCGATGGTGCTGACGATTTTCGCCCAAGGTGCTTGGGCTCTCTATCTGGCCATGCAGACCCTTGACCTGGGTGCCACGCCTGCCACCCTGTCGGGTGTCGTGGCGTGGAGCGGTATCGGCCTGCTTGCCGGCTCCTTGCCTGCCGGGGTAGTCGCCGACCGCATCCCCAACAAGTCCGTCATCGTTGGCGTGCTTACCCTGAACCTCACCGTTGCTGCGGCAACAGCAACCGCCGCCGTCCTCGGCATGGTCACCTTCTGGGTGCTCGCAGTGTCCGCGTTCACCATCGGTGTCTCGACCGCATTCTTCTTCCCGGCCTACACGGCGCTGGTGCCAGTACTGGTGCCCAGCGATGACCTGATGGCCGTGAACGGACTTGAAGGCGCCACCCGCCCCTTGGTTGGTCAGGCACTCGCACCTGCAGCCGTTGGAGCCGTTATCGCCGCGAGCATGCCCGCTGCGGGCGGATACCTCATCGCCGGCGCACTCGGGCTCGCCTTGGTCGCCGCGTTGCGGCTTCCCGCCCACCGCCCGGCCGAGACCGAGGCCGACGCTTCGGCCGCCTCACCGATCACCGAACTGCTCGACGGGTTCCGCTACGTGGCTCGCACACGTTGGGTCCGCTCCAGCGTCCTGTTCGCAGCCGTTATGGGACTGTCCGTGACGGGTCCGCTGGAAGTGCTTCTGCCCGCCCTCATGCGCTCGACGCATGAGAACGGCCCAGCCTTGTACGGGGCGGTGCTCGCGGCCCTGGGCACGGGCGGTCTGGTGGGTTCCTTGGCCGCGGGATCCTGGCGCACACCGGAACGCTTTCTGCCGGCCATGGTTGGCGTCTGGGCGCTCGGCTGCCTGCCACTGTCCGTCCCCGCGCTCACCAGCAATCCGTGGGCCATCGGCGCCGGTCTGGCGGTCTACGGGGCACTGATCGGGATCGGGATGGTCATCTGGGGCACCGTTCTCCAAGAACATGTCCCACTGGAGATGCTCGGCCGGGTTGCCAGCCTCGACTTCTTCATCTCCATCTCCTTCATGCCCTTGTCCATCGCTCTCACCGGACTCCTCAGCCGCCACATCGACACCCACACCCTGTTCCTCGCTGCTGGCCTCGTGCCGCTGTCCATGGCGGTTCTCCTTGCAGTCCTTGGCCAACTCAGGACGCCGCGGACGACGCACGGCGAGGCAGGAGGAGCGTGATGGTCTCTAGCCAGTACGGGCTAGCTGTCCTTCACTGGGGCGATTGCCCGGTACAACGTTGAGCGGCTGACTCCGAGGAGGGAGGCCACCTTCGCCTTGGGGACCCCACCAGCGATCATCTGCTTGGCGTCGGCGATCTGCACGGCAGACAGCGAGCGGGCACGCCCCTTGTACCTACCTGCCTCCTTCGCCAACCGGATCCCTTCGGCCTGACGCTCCCGGATAAGGTTCCGTTCGAACTCTGCAAAGGCGCCCAAGAGCTGGAGCAAGAGCCGGCTCATGGGATCGTCGGCGTGTGCACTGTAGGTCTGGTTCTCTCGCAGGAAGTGCACGACTGCGCCCTTGGCGATGATCTCGTCCACGATCTGCTGCAGGTCGATCAGGGAGCGTGCCAGGCGGTCCATCGACAAGACCAGGAGTCGATCGCCTTCTCGGATGTAGGCCAGGCATTCGGCCAGCCCCGTCCGGGTGGCTCGAGACCCACCGCTGACCTTGTCCGTGAAGAGGCGGTCGACCTCACCGATCGCCTCGAGCTGCCGATCGAGGTGCTGCTCGTTCGTGGAGACCCTGGCGTACCCAACTGTCTGTCCGTGTCGCATGATGTCTAGACCCTTCGTCGTTCCTGTACCAAAGGAGTGCGTAAGGGCCCTATTGCGACGTGACTGACACTGTCGCGTTAGGGTCTAGCCGTCTGCGATTCGAGCACTTCGGGGCTTGGAGGTAGCTCTGAGCTCTCTTCAGTCCAATACGGTGGGCATCGTGTGGTGGGGTGTTCTCCACGGCAGGGATGAATGGGAGGGGCTTCGTGTCAGTAGTCGTGAACGGAGAGGGCCACCTGACTCAGCGTCAGCTCGAATCGACTCTGTGGGCGGCAGCTAACGCACTGCGCGGCCCGGTCGATCCCGGTGACTTCAAGGCCTACGTGTTCCCGATCCTGTTCTTCAAGTGGATTAGCGACAACTGGGACTACCGGCACGCCGAAGCCGTCGCTGACTGGGGCGACCATTTGACCGAGGAGATCGAAGAGTCCGACTACCAGCCGTTCCGCATCCCCAAGGGCTGCCACTGGGCTGACGTGCACGGCACCGCGGTCAACCTCGGTGCGAAGGTGCAGCTGGCGCTCGGCCGTATCGAGGAGGCCAACCCCGAACTGGCCGGTGTGTTCGGAGACGTGAACTGGGCCAACAAGGACCGGCTCCCTGAGACCGCGCTCGCCGCACTGTTGGATGCCTTCCACGGCGTCCTGCTTGACCCCGACCACGTCGAGGGTGACATGCTCGGTGCCGCGTATGAGTACTTGCTGCGTGAGTTTGCCGAGGCCAGCGGCAAGAAGGCTGGCGAGTTCTTCACCCCGCGTCACGTGGTGCATCTGCTGGTGAAGATCCTCGACCCGAAGCCGAGCGAGACGATCATCGACCCGGCCTGTGGCTCGGGCGGCATGTTGGTCGAGACCGTGAACGCGGTCCAGCAGGCCGGGGGCAACCCGGACACGTTGAAGCTGCACGGCCAGGAGGTCAACCTGACCACCAGCGCCATCGCGAAGATGAACCTGTACCTGCACGGGCTACGCGACTTCTCGATCCGCCGCGGGGACACCTTCCGCGAGCCGAAGTTCCTCGACAAGGGCAAGCTGCAAACCTTCGACGTGGTGATCGCCAACCCGCCGTTCTCGTTGCAGAACTGGGGTGCTGCCGACTGGTCGAACGACCGGTACGGGCGGGCCTTCTGCGGGCTGCCGCCAGCCAAGAACGGTGACTTCGCCTGGATCCAGCACATGATCGCCTCGATGAAGGAAGGCACGGGCCGGGTCGGTGTCGTCATGCCACACGGTGTGCTCTTCCGGGGCGGCAAGGAAGGCGAGATCCGCCGCTGCCTGCTCGAGGACAAGGACTACCTCGAAGCCGTGATCGGCCTGCCGAACAACCTGTTCTACTCTACGTCCATCCCGGTCTGCCTGCTGATCTGGCGCAAGGACAAGCCGGCCGAGCGCGTAGACAAGGTGCTGTTCATCGACGCCTCGGCGCGCTTCAAGGCCGGCAAGAACCAGAACACGATGGACGAGGCTGACATCGAGGCCATCCACGAGGCGTACGCGACCGGTCAGGACCCCGACGGCGAGGACGGCGTGAACGTCCGGCTGGTCGATATGGCCGAGATTGAGGCGAACGGCTGGGACTTGAACATCGGTCGCTACATCCAGACCCAAACCACGGCCGAGGTGGATGTGGAGGCGGCGTTGGCCGCGTACCACGATGCACGCGACCAGTTGCGGGCTGCTGAGCGAGTCCTTGACGACAAGCTGAAGGCGGCTGGTTTCAGTGCGTGACGGGTGGGCGTGGAGACCCTTGGGGCAGATAACCACCCAGGTCGTGGAACCTGTCGCGCTCGAGAGTGACCGGCTCTACAGGAACCTCGGGGTCAAGTGGTATGCGGAGGGAACCTTTCAGCGTGATCCGAAGCCCGGCTCCGCCATCAAAGCCACCAAGCTTTTCCGTGTTCGTCCTGGCCAGTTCGTCTACAACCGCCTATTCGCGACTGAGGGCTCCTTCGCGGTCGTACGAGACGAGGACATCGAAGCTGTTGCTTCCAACGAGTTCCCGGTCTTCGACGTGGACAGGGAGCGGCTGCTTCCGGAGTTCTTGTACCTGCACTTCCAGCAGCCCAACGTTTGGGAGGAAGTCAATCGTCAGTGCACGGGAACCACCAAGAGCCGGCTGCGCTGGAAGGAAGACCGCTTCCGTGAGTACCAGCTACTCGTCCCGCCCCGGCCCGAGCAGGAGCGCATCGTTGACCTGATCGGCGCCGTGGATGATGTGATTGACGCTGCTGCTGCCGCTCTGAGCCGTGTGGATGCTGGACGCCTATTCGCTCTACAAGCGCTCTTCTCGAACGGCCAATCCAGAAGCATGCGCGACCTGCTGGACCGTATCGAGGGCGGTCGGAGCCCCAAGGGCTCCGATGTTCCCCCACGCGACGACCAGTTCGGCGTTCTGAAGGTGAGTGCTGTTACTCGACTCGGGTTCATCCCCAGCGAGTCGAAGACCGTGGATGATGTCGGTGTCTTCGCTCATCACCATCGGGTGGCCGAGGGCGATGCTCTGATCACACGAGCGAATACGGCAGCCTTGGTGGGTCAAGCATGTCTCGTCGAGGAGCCCCAATACAACCTGTTCTTGTGTGACAAGACGCTTCGTCTGGTGCCTGCGGAGAGCGTCCCTTCCGGTGCCATAGTGGCAGCCCTGAACTCGCCGCAGGCTCGGGATCAACTGTCCTCGGCCGCCACGGGAACATCAGCGAGCATGAAGAACATCTCGCAGACGGACATCATGAACGTGCGGATTCAGTGGCCCAGCGACCCCCACATCGCGGCGGCGATGGACAAACAGCTCCTTAGAGTCATCCGAGAGCACAAGGATCAGATCAACCGCCTCCGCACCCTCCGTGCCAATCTGATGACCGCGCTGCTGTCGGGTGAGCATGAGATTCCTGAGTCGTACGACGAGCTGATGGGGGCTGCCTCGTGAGCATCAACGAGCAGAACTCGGTACAGGCACCGATCGTCAACAAGCTGGTCGAGCTGGGTTGGAAGCACATCCCTGGCAAGCAGCTGGACCGGCAGCCCGAGCAGGTCTTCATCGAACCGGACTTGGTTGCAGCGCTGCGCCGGTTGAACCCGATGATCGACGCCGACCCGGAGCGCGCCGATGAGGTCGTATCCCGACTGCGCGCGGTCGTCCTGGGCGTGGCTGATGACGGGCTGGTGGACACCAACGAGGCCTTCACCCGGTGGCTGCGGGGGCTCGAGCATGTGAAGTTCGCCGGTGAGACGAGCCACACGCCTGTGCGGTTGCTCGACTTCGACAACCCGGCCAACAACACCCTGGTCGTCGCTGATGAGGTCGCCTACGGCACGCCAGGTCACAAGGCTCGGTTCGACATCGTGTTGTACGTCAACGGCATCCCGTTGGTGGTCGGTGAGACGAAGACGGCCACCAATGCGATGGTCACGTGGTTGAACGCGGTCAAGGACGTGGCCGAGGTGTACCAGCCGGGCTGGCCGGCATTCTTCGCCCCGAACGTGTTCTGCTTCGCCACCGAGGGCAAGGTGCTCGCCACAGCGTCCACAGGCGCTCCTGTGGACGCCTGGCAAGGCTGGGGACCCACACTCCCGGCCCCGGACCTGAACGACGTCCTGCGGGCCACAGAATCACTGCTGAGCCCCGCCACCGTGTTGACCCTGCTGAGCGACTACGTGGTGTTCGAGGCCCCCGAGGACAACCTGTCGGGCACCAAGAAGCTGATGGCTCGCTACATGCAGTTCGATGCGGTCGAGTTGATCACGTCCCGCGTCCATGAGGGTGACCGGCGCCGGGGCTTGGTCTACCACACCCAGGGCACCGGCAAGACGCTGGCGATGGTGTTCGCCGCGGCCAAGATCCTGACCGACCCGACCTTGTCGAACCCGACGGTCATCATGATCGCCGACCGGGTGCAGCTGGTCCGCCAGACGTGGGACCAGTTCAAGGCCGCGGGCTTGCCGCGCCTGCTCGTCCCCGGCACAGCAGCCTCCCTGCAGAAGGCTCTGGCCAGCCACGCCAACGGCGGTACCGACCAGCGCGGTCTGGTGTTCTCCACGGTCCACAAGTTCGCCGGCGCGATGCCGGGGATGAACGACCGGTCCAACATCGTGGTGCTGGTCGATGAGGCCCACCGCACCCAAGAAGGCGGGCTCGGCCAAGCCCTGCGCGACGCCTTCCCGAACGCCTTCTTCTTCGGGTTCTCCGGCACCCCGATCGGGAAGCTGGACCGCAACACCTACGCCACCTTCGGTGACCCAGACGACCAGAAACGGACCCTGCACTCCTACACCTCCGACCAGGCGATCGCTGATGGGGTGGTGGTCCCGATCCATGTGCAGCCCCGGTTGGTGCAGTTCCAGATCGACAAGGCCAAGCTGGATGAGGCGTTCACCGAGCTCGCGGCCGAGGAGCAGTTGGACGAGGACCAGAAGAAGGTGCTGGCCCGCCGCGCCACCCGGGTGTCGACGTTCTTCGCCAACCCTGAGCGCATCGCCAAGGTTTGCGCCGACATCGTGGATCACTTCTACTCCACCGTCGACCCGCTGGGCATGAAGGCCCAGGTGGTCGCCTTCGACCGGCAGGCCTGCGTGGACTACCGGGCCGAGCTGAACCGGCTGCTGGCCGAGCGCCATGCGGCTGGGTACCCGCTGGATGAGGCTGCGGTCGTGATGAGTGTGGGTGGCAAGGAGGACGACCCGGACTGGCAGCAGTACGCGATGGGTGAGGCCGAGGAGGAAGCGCTGTTGAAGCGGTTCCGCACCTTCGGTGATCCGCTGAAGTTCGTGGTCGTGACCAGCAAGCTCGGCACGGGTTTCAACGCGCCGATCGAGGGCGTCATGTACTTGGACAAGCCGTTGAAGGAACACACGCTGTTCCAGACGATCACGCGCACGAACCGGAACTGGAAGAACCCTGAGACCAAGCAGGAGAAGCGCTACGGCCTCATCGTGGACTACGTGGGTTTGGGGGCTGGGTTCGCCCGCGCGATGGCCCCAGCGAACGCCGACCAGGAGCTGCAGGACTACGACGTCGAGGCCCTGATCGCCAAGTTCGCTGCCGAGCTCGACCTGGCGATGCTGCGGTTCGCCGGCATCGACATCGAGAAGACCGGCCCGACGACCCTGATCGACGCGCTCGGTCGCCTGCCTGACCCTGCTGCCAAGCTGGCGTTCGCCCTCCAGTTCGGTGTCCTGGAGGGCATCTGGGAGACGGCCTACCCCCACCACAGGCTGCGGGAGATGGCGAGTCGTTACCGGTTCCTGGCGAAGGTGTACGCGGCCGCGCAGCCACCGGCCGGGGCCGATGGTGCGCTGTGGGAACGCCTTGGTGCCAAGACGCTGGCCTTGGTGCATCAGCACATCTCGAACGTGCAGATCGACGTCCGCAAGACACTGGTGGTGGCCGACGCGGAGACGATCCGCCGCTTGGACGAGCAGGACATGCTGCCCGAGGTCGAGGACGGCAAGGAGCTGACCGCGGACAAGATCATCGAGACGATTGCCGAGCGGTTGAAGAAGCGTCAGAACGGGCCGAGCGGTGGGCACGGGGTGTGGAAGTCGCTGGCTGAACGCCTGGATGCCTTGCGGTCCCGGCAGGTGCAGAACGCGCAGCAGTCGATCGACTTGCTGAGCCAGATCTGCGATGTCGCTGCTGACCTGCGCCGCGCCGAGAAGGCTGACGACGACGATGGTGTGGAGGGCTTGGATGTCCTGCCCGACCAGCACCAAGGGGCGTTGACGCAGATCTTCCACGAGTTCGCTCCCCCGGAGACGCCTGAGGTCATCGAGAAGGTGGTCTTGGAGATTGATGCGATCGTGAAGCAGGTCCGCTTTGATGACTGGGCTTCGACGGCGAAGGGGGACCAGGCGGTGCGCCGGGAGTTGCGGAAGATCTTGGGTCGTTACGAGCTCCACAAGGTGGAGGGCTTGTTCGACCGGGCGTACGACTACATCGCGGAGCACTACTGATGGGTGGCGCGGGCTCTAGCTGGCGGACGATATCCCCGGGTTCGTGGAAGGCAGGACGCATGGGTACACGTGCTTTGAGATTCGCCGCACGGCGTGTAGCCTATTACCAGATTGGTAATAGGTGATGATGGGGGAGCTTGAAGTTACGTACGTGAGCAACAAGATCGAGAAGGTGTGCAAGATCGAGCGCGAAACTAGGAAGGTCTGGGGCCCCGACTTCGTCAGGCCTGTGCAGAACCGGATCTCCCAACTGGAAGCTGCGGATTGCCTTGGGGACTTGGTCGGGACGGGCGCACCCGGCCGCTGGGAGTTGATGACCGGCGACCGGCTTGGTCAGGCATCGGCCCACCTGACCGCCAACTACCGGCTGATCATGAAGGTCGAAGGGAGCGACGCAAATGAGATTCGGCACGTAGAGGTGCTGGGTCGCGAGGACTACCACTGAGGGGAGGTGGCTGAAGATGGAGAAGGACTACGCAGTCGCGCCGGGCAGGATGCTCGATGAGTGGCTCGATGAGAACGACATGACTCAGACCGAGCTGGCCCGCCGCCTTGGGTGCTCGGTTAAGCACGTCAACCAGGTAGTCAATGGGGTTGCGGCGCTATCCCCCACGTTTGCGCTCGAGCTAGAGCAGGTGACCCGAGTGTCAGCAAGGCTGTGGTCGAACATGGAAGCGAACTACCGAATAGACATGGCTCGGCTGGTGCGTCAGGCCAACGAGGATGAGGCTCTGGCCTTCCTTAGGACCATGCCCGTCAGTGAGATGCGGAAGCGTGGGATTCTGACGCCCGTCCGCCTCGTCAAGCAGAACATCATGGTGGCTTACGAGGAGGTCTTGGGGTTCTTCCAAGTGGCCAGCGCTGAGGCCTACCACGAGGTTTATGGCACGAGGATTGCCGCCTACCGCCAGTCTGGGGCAAACGCACAGGACCCCAACTCACTGGCGACGTGGCTCAGGCTTGGGGAGCTGGCGGCCCAACGCCGGGATGCGGGCGAGTACGACCCGATTCGCCTTGCAGAGTCACTGCCCACTTTGAGGGGTCTCACGGTCGCTGCGGATCTCACCGCGGCCGTCGACAGCGCAAAGGTGATGCTCGCGGAGTGTGGAGTCAAACTGGTCATCATTGATGATGTCCCGGGCACTCGACTGTACGGAGCGACCCGATGGATCAACAAGCACCCCGTCGTCCAGTTGTCGCTGCGTCGCAAGAAGGATGACCACTTCTGGTTCAGCTTCTTCCACGAGCTCGGCCATGTCCTGAGGCACAAGAATGACGATTTCATTGACTACGACGGGCTGACATCCCCACGCGAAACTGAGGCCAACACCTTCGCCGCAGATCTGCTCATTCCTGCATCCATGGCGGACGAACTCCCCCGCCTGCGAAGCCTCGACCAAGTGACCGACTTTGCGAAGCGCGCGTCAGTGGCACCAGGTGTTGTGGTCGGGAGGCTCCAGCACGACAAGCACTGGACACACGGCGCCGGAAACAGTTTGAAGAGGGACATGAACCTGCCACTCGACTGATACCCCACAAGAACCAAACGAACGCTCGGCCCTGGCAGGCCAAGCGTTCGGGGCACGAGGTGAATCGTGCGGGTTGCGTTCCTGCAGCAAATCACCTCCCGTGCCCGGATGCAACTAGGCACGGGAGGAGGTGAAAGAAGATGGCCAAGTCCAAGGTCACGAGCACCAAGGCTGCCAAGGCAGCTAGCAAGGTGCTGTCGAACCCCAAGTCGTCCAAGGCGGCGAAGACGGCAGCAGGCTCCGCCCTGTCGCAGAAGCCCTCCAAGAAGGGCCGCTAGCTGAGAGGGGCCGGGGTCTATCCCCGGCCCCTTCCAACCTTGCTGACAGGAGTGTTGCATGACCTGGAAGAAGAAGCTGCCGGATTCTCCCCGCACTACCTACGCTCCGCGGGCCATCGCCAAGGATCTCCGCGTGGATGTGGAGGTCGTCATGGAAGCGTTGCGAGAGATCGGCGAGTATGCGGACTCTCCCACAAGGAGGTCCATCGAAGAACCGGTAAGGCGCCGCCTCTTGGCGCACTTGGGGTTCGAGTACGAGGCGCCACGTGTTGAATCGGTTTCCCAGTGGGAACGTCAAGGGTATTCCACACCCACCCCAGTCAAGGGAGCGAACTCCCGCGAACGCCCCGACCCGAAGCTCCCGACATCATTCAGTTCGAAGGATCATTCGGTGGGTCTGGGTATGCGGACGGACGACGTGGCTCCCGCCTGGGAAGACCAGTCCTGGAAGCTCTTGGGCTTCACGGACGTCGAGCGTGACGCGTGGCTCGTCTACCTCCGCCGTGGACAGGCGAAACTGGCCGCAACCTACAGGGATGCTGGCTTGGCACCCGATGACATGCCAGTGGATGTCATGGGTTGGCAGATCTACAAGCGCCTCCGCTCGGGAGAATCCCCACGGGAGGTGCTTCGACTGTTGAAGCGCGCCCGGGAGGCCGGCTAGTAACGATCGGCGAGGGCTTTGTCGAGACCCCCTAGGCCTTGACAAAGCCCTCGCCGTGTTCGCTGGATGAGAACCCGAGCAGCAAGCCCGGCTATCCTTGGCCCCATGAACGCGTACCTAGCCTGACCCCATCGGGGGTCAGCTCCAGTGGCCTGAGGAGGCCCCATGTACGCATTCCTGCCGTTCTGGCTCCGCAACCTCCTGTCGAACTACCGCCAGTACCGCGCATCTTGGTCGTGCGAATGCGAAGCGTGCATGGCCTGGTGGCGGGCTCACCATAACTCGTGCTGCGATTGCGGTTCCTGCCGGGCGTTCGCGCGCGAGGAGGCACACTGCTGGTTGTGTGACGTGAACTCTGGCGTCGCTCCGAACGAGGGAGTAGCGCCACGCGTCGGCACATCTAGCGGGAGTGACTAGCTTCGCTTCTCCTGCCCTAGTGCGCCCGTGGTGCTCCATCCAGCCGCTCGGGGTTCGCCTCCAAGCCAGGCAGGGGAGAGCCGGAGGCGGGCTCTCGGGGTTGCAGGATCAGGCGCTCGCCCGTGGTTCGGACCTCGAAGTCGAACCAGTCGTACTCGCTGGCGGGAGGGTCCGCCAAATAGCAGCGGATGAGGAGGGTGTCGGTGGTCTCGAGGAAGACCCGGAGGAGTGCAAGCCGGCCGACTTCCACGAGGGTGGTGGGGTCTCCGAGCTGGGTCATGTGCCATGTCTGGGGTGTCATGGAGTCGACGCTAAGTCCTGCCGACGGTGGGCTGGCCTTTATCCACAGGGGAAGGTGTTGTCCGAGTGTTGTCCGGGCTCGATGAGCAGTGCCCTCGGCTGTTGCTCTAGGGCCGATGCGGCGTGCTGCGGCAGTTGTGTTGTGTTGGGGTGAACTTCGTGATCGTGATCTCGCGCACATGCGGATGCTCGTGACATCACTCAACTGTTCAGGTCGGTCTCCGACCCACCTGCTACCTCTGAACCGGGGTCGGCGGGACCACGGAGTATGGGTCTGCCTCTGGCGTGGCCATTTCATGCCATGCTGGCAGTCGATGTGGAGGTGTCTTTGCGAAGCAGCGGGAGGGGCTCTCTGTGGTGAAGCAATCCGTGAAGGTGTCTGATCCGGGTAAGTCCCCATGGTGGCTAGTTCTACCTGTCGGTGGTGCCGCGATCGGCGCGGCAACTCCCAGTTTGACTGGAGCTGGCGGCATAGTCCCCATCGTCGGGGCCGTCGTGGGCGGCGTGGCTGGCGCCGCCCTATCGGCGGCTCCGCCGGTGAAGGAATGGCTTTCGGCCGTTCCGCTGATAAGCGTGTCGCTGCGCTGGCTGGCGCAGACGAGACGATCTTGGGGAGGCGTTTGGACTCGTTGTGTGTGCACGTGTCGGATCGTGACATCACCGAGTTCGCGCCGCGTGACCTCCTGCCAGTAGTCCGTGGTCTGCTCGCCAACCAGACACCCGTGCTCGTCGAGGGTCCCTCAATGTCGGGGAAGACCCGTCTGGTAGTGCAGACCCTTGTCGAAGGCTGGAGCGGTGCGCCGTTGTGGTTCCCTAAGGACGATGAGGGGATCGCCAAGTTGGTGCGCTCTGGGCAGGACCCGACTAGGACGCGTCTCCTAATCGAGAGCGCGGAATCCGAGAGAGACATACAGTGCTCGCGCCTCGGTTGCGGTGTCGTCGACGCGTAGTCCGATGCTTGTCTGCAAGGCGGCTTGTACGGCCTGGACGAGGGCTCGCCCGATCCCGCTCCGTCGCGCGTGGGGCACGACGAACAAGTCGATGATGAATGGGCCTCTCGGCACGTCGTCCCAGGGAGCGTCCGTCACGGTGAGGATCGCTCCTACGAGCTCGTCGTCTCGCCAGGCGCCAAAGGATCCGTCTGCGAGCCACGGACCGTACTCACCTCGCCACGATGCAAGGACATCGTCGGTGGCGTCGTTGAGAGTCATCTCGTCGGGTGAGTGGAGGTAGGTGCGCCAGTACGCCTTACCAACGGCTCGAAGGTCCGGCTCTTCGAGTGCGCGAAGGACTACTCCTCCAGGGATGACGTGATCGGTCCGCGTCGGCGGCTCTGCGAGCATCAGGGTGTTTGGCACATGCAGGACTGTAGAGAAATGCCGAGACTGCTTCCAAACGGTTACCGGAACGGCCCCGCCCGTAGCCAGGTGACGATCGCGGCCAGGACGGCGCCGGCACGGTAGACGACGGCGTGCTTGTCATAGCGGGTGGCCAATCCGCGCCACTGTTTGAGCAGGTTGAAGGACCGCTCCACGACGTTGCGACGTTTGTAGGTCGCGGGGTCGAACTTCGGTGGTCGACCACCGGCTGTGCCACGCCGTTTGCGGTTGGCTCGCTGATCGGCGGGTTCGGGGATCACGGTCCTGATCCCCCGCCGGCGCAGCATCGCCCGGTTGCCGCGAGAGGAGTACGCCTTGTCGCCGAGCAGAACGTCAGGCGTCGTGCGAGGGCGGCCGGTGCCGAGACGCGGTACCCAGATGTCGTCGAGCACCATGTCCCATATGTAGGCGGCATCCATCACCAGCCAGCTCACGTCCGGCCGGCGGGAGCGACCACGCGCCGCATGACCGTGTTGCGTTGGCCCTTGGCACGGATGAACTCGAACCCGGCACGCTCGTACACCGAACGAGTGCCGTTGTAGAAGAACGAAGAAGAGGTCGGCTTGTCGGTGCGAGGGATGTGAGGGTATCCCTCAACCACGCCGCCGCCGGCGTGGGCGATCATCTCGAGTGCACCTTCCAGAGCAACCGTGAGCAGCCCGTGCCCCCGGAAGCGCTTGTCCACGAAGATGCAGGTGATCCGGTAGTCGGGCTCCTCCTCGTTGGCGGCGTTGAGGTCGGTGAGGTACTGCTTCTTGTGGTGGATGTTCGGCAACTCCTCCGGGGTCCCAAACTCCGCCCAGGCGATGGCTTCCTCACCGTCCTCGCCTTCGCGCACGACCAGCGCCGCATGCGCGACACCCTCCTCCACGAGCCGCTTCTTCAAGTCTCGATTGCCCTGGTAGGACTTCCCCTTCTCGTCGCAATCGGGGTGAAACCAGACGCACCAGCATCCACTGAAGATGCCGTTGTGCCGCTCCACCAGCGCGTCGAAGAGAGGCCAGGTGGCCGGCGACAGCGGCTGCACCGAGGTCGGGCCCGGCTCTTGGTTCGCCATGCTCCCGGACGGTACCCGTCACCACGAATCACGTCGAGAGGCTGCCCCCGGCCAACAGGGCACATCGGCAGGAGCGAACGCGCCGGTCGCGGCAAATCCGGTAAACGAGGCTCATGGTCGATATGCCACATAGGCGTGGGGTTCACGGTGCTGGCTCAGAGTCGTGGGGGCAGGTCTGGTCACTAATGACTGTATAGTCAGCGTGTGCTGACTATTGCTTCTCGCGTGGATGTGATGAACCGGTTGGGGCGGGCGATGGCCGATCCGACGCGTTCGCGCATCTTGTTGTCGTTGCTGGAGGGTCCGGGCTATCCGGCCCAGTTGGCACGTGACCTGGAGCTCACCCGGACGAATGTCTCCAACCACCTGGCGTGCCTGCGGGGGTGTGGGATCGTCGTGGCCGAGCCGGAGGGGCGCCAGACGCGCTACGAGATCACCGACCCGCACCTCGCGGCGGCGTTGGTCGCACTGGTCAACGTGACCTTGGCGGTGGACGAGGACGCCCCCTGCATCGACCCTGCCTGCGGGGTGGCGGATTGCCCGTCCCACCGAGATGACAAGGAGGCGCGCGCATGAGTGACGCATGCTGCGGCGACGCACCCGCCCGGGCTGAGGTCGGTGCGCAGGAGGAGGTTGAGCAGCCTTGGTGGCGTGATCGGGCCGTCGTCCTGCCGATCCTGTCCGGGGTGTTCCTGGCCGCCGGGTTGTTGGTGGAGTGGCTCGCCGGGACGCCGGCGGCGAGGATCGTGGCCTTGGTGTTGTTCTGGTTGGGCCTGCTCGCCGGGGCGTCCACGTTCGTCCCGGGGGCGCTGCGGAACCTGGTCCGCAAGCGGAAGTTGGGGATCGGGCTGCTGATGACGATCAGCGCCGTGGGTGCGGTCATCCTGGGCTACGTCGAGGAGGCGGCGGCCCTGGCCTTCCTGTACTCCTTGGCCGAGATGCTCGAGGACAAGGCGATGGACAGAGCCCGCAGTGGCCTGCGCGCCCTGCTGAAACTCGTTCCCGAAACGGCGACCGTGGCGCGGGGCGGGCGGACGGTCACCATCCCGGCGAGGGAACTCACCATCGGGCAACTGATGCTGGTCCGGCCCGGCGAGAGGGTCGCGACCGACGGTGTGGTGCGGTCGGGACGCTCCAGCCTGGACACGTCGGCGATCACCGGGGAGTCGATCCCGGTGGAGGTCGAGGCCGGTGATCCTGTGTCGGCGGGTTCGATCAACACCTCTGGCGTGTTGGAGGTCGAGGCCACCGCCGCCGGCACCGACAACTCGTTGACCACGATCGTCGAACTCGTCGAGCAGGCTCAGGCGGAGAAGGGCGACCGTGCACGGTTGGCGGATCGGATCGCGCGTCCGCTCGTGCCCGGCGTCCTCGTGCTGGCGCTCCTGGTGGCGGTGGTGGGCTCGCTGTTCGGGGACCCCGAACTGTGGATCACCCGCGCCCTGGTGGTGCTGGTAGCCGCCAGCCCATGCGCGCTGGCGATCTCGGTGCCGGTCACGGTGGTGTCGGCGATCGGCGCGGCGAGCAAGTTCGGCGTCATCATCAAGAGCGGCGCCGCCTTCGAACGGCTCGGCTCGATCCGGCACGCGGCCATGGACAAGACCGGCACACTCACCCCGAATCAACCCGTTGTCACCGCAGTGGTGACGACCGAGGGCTGGAGCGAGTCCGACGTGCTGTCCCACGCGGCGGCGCTGGAGCGGCAGTCCACCCATCCGCTGGCATTGGCGATCGTCGCCGCAGCATCCGATGCTCCCGCCAGCGTGCACGTGGAGGAGACGGCGGGGCACGGTGTCCTCGGGACGGTCGAGGGCCGCCGCGTCACGGTCGGCAGTCCGCGTTGGATCGACGCCGGCCAACTCGCCGACCGCGTCGAACAACTCGAGGGCGAGGGACGGACCTGCGTCCTGGTCACCGTCGACGGCGAGACGGTCGGGGTGATCGGTGTGCGCGACGAGTTGCGCCCCGAGGTGCCCGAGGTCGTGGCCACCCTCGCCGACCAGGGTGTCGGGGTGAGCATGCTCACCGGCGACAACGCCCGGACAGCGGCTGCGCTGGGCCGCGACGCGGGCATCGCCGACGTGCGGGCCGAACTACGCCCGGAGGACAAGGCCGGCATCGTCGCGGAACTCGACGAGCGGGTGCCCACGGCGATGATCGGCGACGGCATCAACGATGCACCGGCCCTGGCCGGGGCGACGGTCGGCATTGCGATGGGGGCGACCGGGTCGGACGCCGCCATCGAGTCCGCCGACGTGGCCTTCACTGGCCACGACCTGCGGCTCATCCCCCAGGCGTTGGCCCACGCCCGCCGCGGTGGACGGATCATCAACCAGAACATCGTGCTGTCGCTGGCGATCATCATCGTCCTGCTGCCCCTGGCGATCACCGGTGTGCTGGGACTGGCCGCCGTGGTGCTGGTCCACGAGGTGGCCGAGGTGGTCGTGATCGCCAACGGCCTTCGGGCCGCCCAAACCAAGCGCACCGAGCTCACCCCGATCGGTCCGGGCGGCTCCGCGCGCGCAGCCGACGACTTGGCTGTGGCCACCGCCTGACGGCGCGCCCGGCACGAACTGAAATCAATCGCCCTGCTGGACCCTGGCCACATAGGTGCCCAGCAGGGCGAGTGCCTGCCCCCGTGCACCGGCGCGCGGGTGGCTTCACCAATCAGCGCCTTGACAGGACCCGCCCGAGGCGGACTCGACCTGCAGGGTCGCGTGCTCGATCTCGAACTGCTCGCGCAGGACCACGCTGGCAGCGGTGAGCACCGCCTGTTCGGACTGTCCATCAGCAGCGACCAGGTGAGCCGTGGCCACGTCCATACCGGAGGTCAGCTGCCACACGTGAAGGTCGTGCACGTCGGCGACCCCCTCCACCTCCGCCAGCGCGGTGAGGATTTCCTGAGGCTCCACACCGGCGGGTGCATGCTGCCCCAGGACGGCGAGGACCTCACGGCCCAGCATCAGGGCCCGAACGGCCACGAAGACGGCGATGGCCAGGGCCACGACCGTGTCCCAGAAAGACTGGCCGGTCCACAACACGAGCAGGCCGGCGACGATCACACCGACCGACCCGATGGCGTCGGCCATCACCTCCAGGTAGGCGCCCTTCACGTTCAGGCTCTCCCCAGCACCCCCGCGCAACAGGATGATGCCGACGGCGTTGATCGCCAGCCCGACCACGCCGACCACGAGCATGACTCCGGAGGTCGGCTCGACCGGCTGGCCGAACCGGCGAACCCCCTCCACCACGATGTACACCGCCACGCCCAGCATCATCAGCACGGCGAGTCCGGATGCGAACACCTCGGCCCGGTAGCGGCCGTAGGTGCGCCGCCCCGTGGTGTCCGCCATCGCGGCCAAGCGTGTGGCAAGCAGCGCGGCGCCGAGGGTGACCACGTCGGCCGCCATGTGCCCCGCATCACTGATCAGCGCGAGGGACCCGCTGACCACACCGGCGACCAACTCCACCACGAAGAACATCGCGGTCAGGCCGAACGTGACCGCCAGCCGCCACCGGTGCCGGCTGGACGCCGAGACTGCGGCCCCCTGCCCGTGCGAGTGCCCCCCGCTCATCCGAGCACCTCCGCCCCGTCTGTCTCGTGCAGGGCATGCTCACGCGTCACGTCGAGCAGCAGACGGACGTGCGCGTCCGACAGGCGGTAGAAGACGTTGCGGCCCTCCCGGCGTCCGGCCACCACACCCGCGGTGCGCAACAGCCGCAACGCCTGCGACACCGTGGCCTCCGCGGTGTCGGTGGCCGCAGCGAGGTCACACACGCACAACTCGCCCGCCTCCAGCAGGGCGTACAGCAACCGGGACCGCGTCGGATCACCCAGCAACTTGAACAGGCCCGTCACCCGGACCAGGGCCTCCTCGCGGGGGGCCGCCTCCCGCACCATCCGCACCCGATCGGGGTGGACGCACGCGACGGCACACCCATCGAGCCCCACAACCTGCTCCATCAAAGACTCCTTCATCTGATCAGATGTTCAGATGTATTGAATCACGAAAGGTGTCCCTTCAGCGCCCCGGTTCCAGATCGGCCACCTCGACGACGCCGCGGTGCAGCTTGCCCCCACTCACCAGCGAGGGGATCGTCATCGTCCGGATGTCTTCCTCGACGACGCGCATCCCCTCAGTGATCGCCGCGTCGACCAGCTCGGACGAGGCCAGCGCGCCCACCTGTTCCACTTGGCTGGGGCTGTAGCCGGCCTCGGTGAGCCAGCGGTGGAGCTGATCGCGAGCCTCGTCGCGGGTGGCCTGCTCGTTGAACCACACCTGCCAGGACGTCCCGTCGGTCTGCTGGCCGGTGAAGATGCGCTCCAGGATCATCCAGTCGGTGGGGTCGTTCGCGCGAGCGGCGTCTCCTGCCTCGGTCATTCGGATGGCGGTGAGGTACTCCGCGACCAGGGGGGAGTTCCTGAAGCGCGGGGCGAGGTCGCGTCCGATCGGATAGACGATGTAGGTCACGTTGTTGGCCTCGGCGAAGCCCGACTCCTTCACGTTGCGGAACAGTTGGGCGCAGAAGCGGCAGCCGGGGTCGATGACCTCCACCGCCACCGGAAGGCCCTCCCGCTCGCCACCGAGGTAGCTGGCCTGAGCCGGTACGTAGTCGGTGGCCTCCCAGGTCCGGAACCGGTTCGGGATGGCCATGATCGTGTCACCCAGGTCGGAGACCTCCGTGCTGAAGGCACCGACCACGTCTCCCTTGAGGAGCAGTGCGCCGAAGTTGCGCTCCTCCGAACCGATCCCGCAGCCTTGGGCCGACGACAACGAGCAAGCGGTGGGGTCCTGCTTGTTGCAGGTGCCATACGCCAGCAGGTTCAGGCCGCTGACCACCACGATGTACAGGCTCACCACCATCGAGATGACCATCACCCAGGCCGACACCTCGATCGCGACGGACGCCGGCTTGACGAGCCGGGGACTCCGCAGCGCCAGCGGGGCGAGCAGCGAGTTCTCGACGTCCTCACGGAAGGTGGTGTCGCACGGGCGGAAAGTCACCTTCCGGGAGAAGCAGCCCCAGGCTCGGCCCAGCATCTTGCGGTGCTTGGCCGAGACGGCCGAGAGCACCAGCAGGACGAAGAACGCAGCTATGCAGAGCATCACAGGCCCTTCATGAGAGGGGTCATCGTGTCGACGGCCCGTGCGACATCGTCGCTGGTGTTGTGCGCCCCGAGGCTGAACCGAACCAAGGGCGGAAGCTGCCGTTGCTCCACGAGCCAGTGGTGGGCACAGAAGTAGCCGCTGCGCACCATGACCCCCGCACGCGACAGGAAGGTCGCCAAGCGGTGGGCGTCCACCCGCTCGGGGACGAACGTCACCAAGGATGACCCCCGCTGACTGAGCAGGCGCAGGTTCGGCAGTGCGACCAGGCCATCGTGGAGCTCCTCGGCCAGGCGCCGCTCGCGCGTCGCGAGATCCTGCCCCGACGCCTTGCGGTACCCGTCCACCCAAGCCAGGGCCGCCCCGAGCGCGATGATCTCCCCCCACGGTTGCAGGCCGCCCTCCAGGCGAGTGTGCGGTTCGGTGTGAAGGGTGTACGCGTCCGCCGTCACCGCCGACACTTGGCCTCCGCCCAGGAACGACAGCTCCAGGCTCTCCAGGAGTTCGGAGGTGGCCGCCACGACGCCCAGTGACGCGCCGTAGACCTTGTGACCCGAGAAGCAGATCGCATCGGGCTGGAGCCCGCGCAGGTGGGCCAGCCCGTGTGCCATGGCTTGCGCCGCGTCCAGGATGACCGTGCCACCCCGGGCTTGGGTGCCGGTGATGAGCTCGGACAACCCGGGGGTGGCCGTTCCATCGACGTTGTTCATCGCCGAGACGACGACCAAGGCATCGGTGAGGTCGTCATCACGGTACTGAAGTGCACCGTCGGTTCCCCGGTTGAGCAGGACGCGCTCGACCCCTGTCCGCTGGGCGAACGCCATGGTGCTGAGGAACACCGAGTTGTGCTCGGTGTGGGTGGTCACCACCCTGCGGTAGCGCCCGGAGGGGAGTTGGTTCAGCAGCAGGTTCAGCCCGTAGGTGGTGTTGAGGGTGAAGGAGGCCGCGTAGCGCTTCGGCGACAGGCCCAGCGCGGCCAGGACGGCCGCCCGCGCATCGGCGACCTTGTCGTCCACCTTCCGGCCCCAGGCGTACTGCACGCGCTCCCCGCACGCGTTGTACGTCAGGTAATAGTCGTTCATCGCGTCGACCACGGGCTGCGGGCGGAGGGTCTGGCAGGCCGAGTCGAAGTACGACTGGTCCGCCGGCAGGTACTCGAACCCGAATCGGGCGCCCGTCTCAGCGGGGGTGGTGGGGCTGGGTCGGGCGAAGAGGCCCCGCCTCATCGCGTCGTCCCGGAGGCGATGGCCTTGTCGATCGGGTCGGTGAGGTCAGTGAGCCGCCTGAGTTCGAGCTTCTTGCCGTTGAGGAAGAACGTGGGCGTCCCGGTCACCCCCATCTTCTTGCCGTCGTTGGAGTCCTCCTCGATGCGGGCCTTGGTGGCCGGCGAGGCAATCGCGGAGTCGTAGGCGTTCAGGTCGAGGCCCAGTTCCTGGGCGTAGCTGCGGAACAGGGCGGCCTCCGACACCTTCTTCTCGCCCCACTTCGTCTGGTTCTCGAACAGCTTGCCGATCATGTCCTCCATCCGTCCCTGCTGAGCGGCCGCCTCGACTGCCAACGCGGCATTCATCGAGTTGAAATGCCCGCCGAGCGGGAAGTAGCGGACGACGAAGTTGATCTTGCCCGCGTAGTGCTGGCGCAACTCCTCCACGACCGGATACATCGCTCCACACGACTCGCACTCGAGGTCGACGAACTCCACCAAGGTCGGCGCCTGCGGGCCGACACGGTCGAGCACGTGGGAGTTGGCCCGAGCACCGGGCAGGATCGGTTCACCGTTCGGGCCCGCGGCGGGCGCGGCCTGACCACAGGCCGATAGGAGCAAGGCGAGGACGAAGGCGACGGCGACGGCGACGCTGGTGCGTCGGCGCGGGGGCTGGGCGATATTCATGAAAGGTTCTCCTGAAGAAGTCTTGGGATGCGCTGGACGCCCGACCATGCGGACGCGCTCGTGCCGACGACCCCGCCGGGGAATCTGCCTGCACCTGAAGAAGGGACGGCGTACGCCGTCGAAGCGACCTACCGAACGCAGGCAGGTGGGCCACGGGGTGGCGCCAGCCGGTGACACCCCGCACGCACGAGCATGACCTCGTACGGCACTGTGACGAGGCGAGGCGTCGGGGACAGCCCAAGCGTCGGAAGGTAGGTGGCCAGCCGCGTCCGCACCCAGCGGCGAAGGTCACCGAAGGTACCCCGGATCCACAACCCCAAGCCAAGTGACAGCCCCAGGTTGAACAAGGCCACGGCCAGGGCCGATGTGGACAGCACCACCAAGAATTGGACCACCGGCCCGAACTCCGCCCCAGGCAACAAGAAACGTTCCGGACACGCAACGGACTCGACGAGCAGGTCGAAATGGATCCCCAAAGGGGCCAACCCGGGGATCGGCGCGATGCACCCACCCCCGCCCCAACCCAACGACGGGCCGATGCGCCACAGACCCACGAACCCCAGCACCACGAGCAGGACACCGCCCGCAGCGCTACGTCGCCAGTCGTGACCCATCACAACCCCTCAAGAAGATGGCAGTATCCTAGTGGCGAAGCAGTCGGATTGTGTCAACCGGACGAACCCCGTTCCCGACAGCCTTGTCGCCGTACTCGACGCCTGGGATTCACCCACCAGCAGGGCCTTCCCCGACCTGCGTTCGTGGAAACGCGGTGGATTCTGGGTATCGGGTAACCCGGACACAACCGACACCGCAGACGTACGACTCTGGGCATGACAGCGATGTCACGCACATCGGCAAAGGAGGGCATTCGATGGGCCTGCTAGTGCGGGCCCGTGGTTGTGCCCGTGGACGTGGGGTTGCTCGCCCCCTCGAGCCTGGTTGCAGCAGGTGCGGTTGATAGGCCGGAGTCGTCGGGCGGTGAGGTCGACCACGGTTGGTTCGTCGTTGATGAGCATGGCGATACGTCCCCACCAGCCGTCGGGGTACTTGTGCCCGCCGAACAGCAGGGCCGGTTGCCAGACGCCGGCATCGTCGCGGGCCTGGACGTGTTTCGCGGGGGAGGGCGTCGCGGTGTTGTTGGTCCGGGCGAGGCGTTCGGCCAGGGTTCCGAACTCGGAGGGGATTCGCGACGACATGCCTCAATGCTACAAAGAATCGCTCACCTGTTCGAGATGGCGTCGGTTCGAGGGAGGGTGCGCTGGTGGCGTTCGTGGGCGGTGTCCCAGGTGGTGCCGGGCACGCTCGCGTAGGGGGTGTGCCCGTACTCAGAACACCAGGCCGAGATGGTGATGTTGTGGCTGTAGTCAGATCCGGTGTTGCAGTACACGCACAACGGCTCCAGGGAGGAGCCGGCGGGTTCGACGAACGTGTGGTCGTAGCGGTCTTGCCCGGCGGTGGCCAACACGAGGGCACGTTGCAGCACGGGGAGTAGGTCGGGGGCGTCGTTAGCTTCGATGGTGACGGGCTCGCCGCGTGAAGCAGTGATCCGCGCCCAGGGTCGGGTGTCGGTGCCCAGGGCGAGGTTCGTGACCGTGTCGACCAGCTCGACCAGGCGGCGTCCGGTGAAGGTTCCGTGCTCGCTGTAGGTGTGGTCGGTGTCGTAGCGGTCGTCGAGGCGGTGGAGGCGGATGGCTCCATGGCCGGGATCGTCGACGCTGAGTTCGGCCCAAGTCCGGCCCGTGGGGGTTTCGGGATACCAGGTGATGGCCATCATCCCTCCGGAGGGTCGTTGTCGATGGTTGTCCACAGCCGGCTGACCGTGGCAGGTCGCGACCGTTCAGGGGCCGCGGAGAGCTGGGGCGTATCCGAGTCGCGTGCGACCGTGTCGATGCCCACCACCGAGGCCAGGGGCGCGTCCTCGAGCCCGCCGATGAACCACTCCAGGAACACGATCCACCAACGTCGATAAATCGACGCTGACCACGGATCAGAAGGTTGGGGGTTCGAGTCCCTCCAAGCGCGCAACTGCCCCGCACCAGGCAACTGGTGCGGGGCTTCACTTTGAGCGGCACTCGGGATCAACTCGACTGCGGACATCCCGAACACTTCCGCGGTCAACTCCAAGTCACCCGCAGCCGCCCTGACGAGGCGCTGGTCGTGGAGCGGGAGTTCCTGCACCCGGTCCCGTCGAACCCCACACCGCCGCGCTGGGCCAAGCCCGCGTGGTCGCCGCCGATCAGACGGTGTCGTTCGGGGCCGGCCGTCGGGAGGTGGCTGACTTGCTGGCCGCAGGAGAGGCGTCACCGAACCGCCGCACGGGGGGCGCGGAAGTGCCAGCATGGGAAGGTCCCACGACACGAGGAGCTCCATGTCCACCATCCTTCTCCACTGCGGCAACCACTTCGACGGGGCATCCGATGCGATGGGGGGCGCCGTCGACATCCTCGTCACGGACGGCACGATCGTGGCGATGGGGACTGACCTCGACGCCCCGGACGACGCCGCCGAGATCGACCTCACCGGGTACACCGTCACGCCGGGCTTCATCGACACCCACGTCCACCTCACATGGGCTCGCCCCTCATCACCCAGACCCTCTGGTCGGCGCCCCGGAAGGCCCTGACCGGCCTCTCCCTGGCGAACCGCTACATGAACATCGGCTTCACCACCATCCGCGACCTCGGCGCGGCCGACCCCGACTGGCCGGTCGTGGACATCCGGAACGCCATCAACGCCGGCGAGGTGCCGGGCCCGCGCCTGTTCGTCGCGCCGCACTTCATCTCCCCCACCGGCGGCCATGGCGACCTGGACAACTTCTTCCACGAGCGCTGGGGATTCAGGATCTCCGACACCGCCGACTCCCTCGGCGACATCCGGCGGACCGTCCGCCGTGAGCACCGCGGGGGCGGTGACTGGGTGAAGACCACCAACGCCGGCGGCTACCATTCCGCAGGCGACGACCCGGCGGTGTGCACCTGGTTCCAGGAGGAGATGGACGCCGTGGTCGAGGCCTCTTCGCAACTGGGCATTTACGTCGCCGTCCACTGCGGCTCCGCCGATTCGGTGACCCAGGCGATCAAGGCCGGCGTCCGCTCCCTCGAGCACGCCTACATGATCGACGCCGAGGGCATCGAATTGGCCGAGAACTCCGACGTCTTCCTCGTCCCGACCATGTACCTCAACGTCGCCGACGTGAAGGCCCTTGAAGCTGGCACCCTGCCCGGCTACATCGTCCCGAAGTTCACCCGCGACCTGGAGAAGATCCAGCAGGCACAGAAGATGATCGCGGCCTCGGAGAAGGTCAAGATCGCGTTCGGCACTGACGCCGGCATGTTCCCCTTCGACGACGGCGCCAAGGAGTTCGCGGCGATGGTCGAGTGTGGCATCGGCCCGGCCCGGTCGCTGCGCGCCGGCATGTCCGTCGCCGCGGAACTGCTCCGGATCGACGACCGGGTCGGCACCCTCCGCGAAGGGATGGTCGCCGACATCGTGGCCATGCCCGGCGACCCGATCGCGGACATCACCGCCACCGAACGCGTCTGCTTCGTCATGAAGGACGGGAACGTCATCCGCGACGACAGCTGACCCTTCCAGCGACCAACCCAGCGCCCATCCCCAGTTGGCACCGAGAGGGAGACGTTGGTGCCCCTGTTGTCCCGCGCTGGCCTTGGTGTCGGCGAGGTGTCTTGCACCCCGGCAATCACCGCCCGGGAGGTCGGCATCCTCACGGTGGTGGGCACGGGAGTGCGGCACCGCGCGCCCGGCCTGAGCCGCCTGCGCTGGCCCAGCTCAGTGGCTACGCCCCGGACATGGTTCAAGCTCTTCACCACCGCAGTGTGGTGAAGAGCTTGGGTTGACGGCGCCCCCGTGGTGGGGGGCTGAAGAGAAACGGGCGATCAGGTCAGAGCTGGTGGGCCTGGGCCATGTCCTCGGAAACCTCGTTCCACACCTGGATGATGTCGTTGAGCTTCATGGCGGTCCCCCTTCACTCGACGGCACCAACGTGAGCCTGCGCTACCTGTACACCGTGGTGGCCAGCGGCGACGAGGCGCTGCTGCTGTTGCGCCTCCACCCCGACGACGAGGCGGCAGCCCTGTTGGAGTCGGTCGGCCACTGAGCCTGGCGCAGGCTGGGGGCACCAGACACACCCCCCGGGAGTATCAAGTGATTTTCGCCCGATCGCGTGGCCTTGCCCGACCGACAGTCGTACTATGAAGCGTAGTAGAAGGCCGCGCCGCGGTGTCGCTTGTCGGGACGGACGGGCCGAATCCGACGCGCGTCAGGAACGGTTCATGAGCATTGCGAAATACCCCGGAATCCCCTCGGTCATCAACGGCAACGGAGCCGTGGCCCACGTCATGCAGCACGTGTGCGGTGGGGTGATCGGATACCCCATCACGCCGTCGACCGAGATCGCCGAGTTGTTCGAGGCCGCCCGCTCGGCTGGTGGCATGAACGTGTTCGGCAAGCACCCGTTCTTCTTCGAGCCCGAAGGCGAGCACTCGGCGCAGTCGGGGGCGCTCGGAGCTGCGCTGACCGGGGGCCAGTTCGTGTCGAACGCCTCCTCCTCCCAGGGGATCCTCTACGCGATGGAGTCGCACTTCGTCACGGTGGGCAAGAAGGTGGGCGGCTTCGTGCTGCAGGTGGCCGCCCGCGTGGTCAGCAAGCACTCCCTCAACGTGATGGCCGGGCACGACGACATCTACGCCCTGTTGCCCTCGGGGTACACCATCCTGTTCGGCGCCGACCCGCAGGAGGCCGCCGACCTGGCGGCCATCAGCTACCGCACCGCCGCGTTGTCGCTGATCCCGGTGGCCAACGCGATGGACGGCTTCTCGACCTCCCACATGATGTCCGAGGCCCTGCTGCCCGAGCCCGCCCTGCTGCGCGAGTACCTCGGTGACCCGGCCGGCCGCATCGCGTGCCCGACGGTCGCCCAGGAGATCCTGTTCGGCGCCAAGGGTCGCGTCGCCCAGCTCGAGGCCTGGCTCGCACGCCGGGCCGACGCCTTCGACGCCGCCGCGCTGGCCGCCCTCCTCGAGCACCTCGAGGCGAACGCCGACGCCATCGAGCCGGACGCCGCGGGCGTCGGCCTCGACGCCACGGTGCGCTGGGTGCCCGAGGGCCTGCGCGCGGCGTGGGGCCGGCAGTGGCGCCAGGCGCACCAGCGCGGCACCCGCCAGCTGGTCCCCGCGTTGGTCGACCCGAACAACCCCGGCCTCACCGGTCCGGTGCAGAACCAGCCCGACTTCCAGGCCGGCGCCGTCGACCACCGCACCCACTTCGCCGCCGACGTCCCCGGCCTGGTCCGTCGGGCGATGGACGAGTACGCCGAGCTGACCGGACGCCGGTACTCGCCCGTGATGACGTACGACAACGAGGACGCCGAGGTCGTCATGGTCGCGCTCGGGTCGGTCAGCGACGACGTCCGCGCCGTGCTGCCCGTGCTCCGCGCGCAGGGCATCAAGGCGGGCCTCGTGTCGGTGAAGTGCCTCCAGCCGTTCCCGGAGGCCGAGGTCGTGGCCGCGCTCGACGGCAAGCGGGCCGTGCTGGTGCTCGAGCGCTCGGACCAGATGGCGCTCACCCCGCTCGTCACCACCGCGCTCCACAAGGGGCGGGACAACGCCGACACGGGCAAGCGCCACGCCGGCGTCCCCTGCCTGAAGTACCCCAACCCCCAGCTGTCCAGCGCGATCTTCGGCCTGGGTGGGCACGACCTGCAGCCGCGGCACCTCGTGGCGGCCTTCAAGGCCCTGGACGCCGAGTCGATGCCCCCGCTGGTGTACCTCGGCAGCCAGTTCTACGACCCGGACCCCGATCCGGAACTGAAGGGGCTGCAGGACCGGCTGCGCGTCGCCTACCCGCTCACCCAACACATGGCGCTGGAGACCGAGCCGAACCCGAGGCTGCTGCCCGAGGACGGCCTGCGGATCAGGTTCCACTCGGTCGGCGGCTACGGCACGATCGCGACCGGCAAGCTGCTCACGGACATCCTCGCGGGCGTCCTCGACATGCACAGCAAGTCGGCCCCCAAGTACGGCTCGGAGAAGTCCGGCGCGGCGACGAACTACTACATCACGCTGAGCCCCGAGCCGGTGCTGGTCACCAACGCCGAACTCGAGGAGGTCGAGGTCGTCATCAGCCCCGACCACAAGGTGTTCAGCCACACGAACCCGCTCAGGGGCCTCGCCGAGGGCGGCACGTTCATCCTGCAGTCGAGCGAGTCGCCCGAGCAGGTGTGGCGCGACCTGCCCACCGCCGCCCGGCGCCACATCCGGGACCACCACATCAAGTTCCTGGTCATCGACGCGTTCGCCGTGGCCGCACGGCACGCCCCCGACCCCGCGCTGCAGACCCGCATGATGGGCATCGCGTTCATCGGGGCCGTGGCCGCCCACGTCGACCAAGTGGCCGCCGGCGCCTCGCGCGAGGAGATCATGGCCAAGGTGCGGTCCCAGATCGCCAAGAAGTTCGGGGCGAAGGGTGCCTCGATCGTGGACGCCAACATGTCGGTCGTGCTCGACGGCGCCGAGGCGGCCGTCCTGGTCGACCACACGAGCCCCGAGCTGGCCGCGATCAGCGACCTCGTCGCGCCGCTGCCCCTGCGCACGGTGGCGCTCTCGGCCCAGATGGCGGACTGCGGCGCGGCGTGCGCGTCGGCGTCCGGCCTGTTCGACTTCAGCTACTACGACCTGATGACCGGACGCCACTTCCGGCAGGGCACGATCGCCGAGGCGCCCGTGCTCCCGGGCGCGGGCCTCTTCGTCCCGCCGGGCACCGCCGCGACCAAGGACAAGGGCCTGTTCCGCCGCCAGGTGCCCGTCTTCGTGCCGGAGCTGTGCACCGGCTGCATGGACTGCGCCGTGGTCTGCCCCGACGCCGCCATTCCGAACGCGGCCTTCGAACTCGACGACCTGCTGCGGACCGGCATCCGTGGCACGGCGCTGGACGCCGCCGCCAAGGCGCCGCTGGTGGCGGCCGTCCCCGCCCTGGCGGGCGCCGTGCGGGAGTCGTACCGGGCCTCCAAGAGGGACAACCGCCAGTTCGCCGACATCGTCGCGGAGGTCGGGCCGTCCGTCCTCGCGCCGGACGCCGCGGGCGCCCTCACGGCGCTGGTCGCCCACCTGCGCGGCTACCCGGTCGCCCGGACGCGGGCCTTCTTCAACGCGATGGAGGAGCGCGAGCCCGGCTCGGGCGGCCTGTTCGCCGCCACCGTCGACCCGTGGAAGTGCACCGGCTGCCTCGAGTGCGTCGAGGTCTGCGGCCCCCACGCCCTGGTCGCCACCGAGCAGGACGCCGACGTCCGGTCGATGCTCGACGAGCGCTTCGCGTTCCTGGCGGACGCCCCGAACACGCCCGAGCGGTTCCACGCGGCCGCGCTCGGCGAGGGCGGCGACCTCAAGCGCCTGCTGCTGGACCGCGACAACTACTACGCCTCGACCGGCGGCCACGGCGGCTGCCGCGGGTGCGGCGAGGTCACCGCCATCCGGCTCGTCATCGCGACGAGCCACGCGCTGGGCGAGAAGCGGAAGGCGGTACAGCTGGCGGAGGCCTCCGACCTGCTCGACCGGCTGGTCGCCAAGCGCGAGGGCGTGGACGACCCGGGGCGAGTGGCCCGCATCGACCAGGCGGTCGCGGGGCTCGAGCGCCACGTCTACCTGCTGGAGGGCGGGCCGACGGGGGAGGGACCGGCGTCCACCGTCATCGCCAACTCCACCGGCTGCTCGTCGGTGTACGCCTCGACGATGCCGTACAACCCGTACAACGACCCGTGGGTGAACAGCCTGTTCCAGGATGCGCAGCCGCTGGCCAAGGGCCTGTTCGAGGGGGTCGCGGCGCAGGCGCTCGACTCGGTGCGCGCGCTGCGCACCGCCCGGCTGGAACTGGCGGACGCCTACCGCCCAGACCGGGACGACGCCGCCTTGGCCATGCTCAGTTGGCAGGCCTTCACGCCCCAGGAGCTGGACCTGCTCCCGACGTTCCTCACCATCGGCGGTGACGGCGCCACCTACGACATCGGCTTCGGCGCGCTGTCGCGGGTCCTGACCTCGGGCACGCCCGTGAAGGCGATGGTGCTCAACACCGGCGCGTACAGCAACACCGGCGGGCAGGCCTCCACCGCCTCCTTCACCGGTCAGGACTCCGACCTGGCCCGCGCGGGCAGGGCGCACGCGGGCAAGACCGAGTCGCGCAAGGAGCTGGGCCTGCTGGCCAGCTTCCACCCGGACGTGTTCGTGGTGCAGACCGCGACGGCGATGCAGGGCCACTTCCTCAAGAACGCCGTGGAGTTCCTCAGCTACGCCGACGGCGCTGCGCTGCTGGACGTGTACACCCCGTGCCAGGGTGAGCACGGTATCGCCGACGAGCAGGCGACGAGCCGCGGCACGCTCGCGGTCCGCTCGCGCATGGCCCCCCTGTTCGTGCACGACCCGCGCCGGGGGAGCAGCATCTTCGACCGGTTCAGCATCGACGGCAACCCCGACGTGGCCGGACTGTGGGCGTCCAACACCCTCACCCACGCGGACGCCGACGGCTCCCTCAAGCAGGTGACGGTGCCGCTGACCCCGGCCGACTTCGCGCTGGGCGAGACCCGGTTCGCGAAGCAGTTCCGTCCGCTCCGGGCCGACGAGGACGCCACGGCGCTCCGCATCGACGAGTACGTCGAGCTGGACGCCGACGACCGCGAGGGCCGCGTCCCCTTCGTGACCACCACGGACGCCGACCTGCGGCTCACCCGGGTCGTGTGCGGACCGGCGATCGTCGCCCTCGTGGAGGAGCGCCGGCGCAACTGGGAACTCCTGCAGTACCTCTCGGGGCAGAAGGACGCCGAGGCGCGCGCCGAGCACGCCGCGGCCCTGGCGGAGCTGCGGGCCCGCGTCGAGGAGGCGTCCGGCCAGCGGGAGTCGTCGCTGGACGCGATCGCCCGCGCCATGAGCGAGCTCGCGGCGTCCGGACCTGGGGTGGAGCTCGCGCCGCTGGTCGCGCCGGCGTCCGCGGCCACCGCGTCCGGGGTGGTGACGGCACCGCGGCAGGCGCTCGCCGAGGCGGAGAGCAAGCAGGTCGTCCAGCTGCTCGAGGACGACCGGAGCCTGTGCACCGACTGCAAGACCTGCTACCAGGAGATGCCCGAGCTGTTCGAGACCACCCAGGTGATCGAGGACGGGGCGCTCCGGCAGGTGGCCCGGATGATCCCCGGCGCGCTGGAGAAGCTCCCGCTGACTCCCGAGAACATGGCCCGGATCCGCAAGGTCATCGACAACTGCGACAGCGAGATCATCCGATGACCACGATCGCGAACCGTCCGACGGCCGTCGAGGCCTACCTCGCGGCCCAGGCCCAGCTGGACGCCTCGCGCACCCAGATGGCGGCGCTGGCGTCCGACCCCGCGGTGGGCGCCTTCGAGGCCCAACTCGCGGTGCTCAAGCGGCAGCTCGCGAACGACCCCGCACAGTTCCGGGACCTGTTCATCCGCGACGGCCTGCAGCAGGTGGCGGCCGCCTTCGCCGAGGAGCGGCTGACGGCCAACTTCACCCGCCAGCTGTGGGCGGTGCTGCTCCGTGAGGACGACGCGAGCCTCGTGGTGCGGCGGTTCCTCTGGGACGCCCCGCTGCGCCTCAAGCGGAAGTTCATCGCCGGGCTGGATGCACACCTGTCCGACCGCTACCCGATGTTCGCCGGGCTGAGCCAGAACTGGCCGGCCGGCAACAACATCGGGCCGTACATCCGGCCGCCCGAGGAGCGCAACCGCGACTTCGAGCTGGTCAACACCGGCTACCTCGGCTACCTGAAGCTGGGGTACAGCCAGCGCGAGGTGGACACGTTCGTGTGGCTGGAGGCGCTGCGCGACAAGCAGTGCGCCGACAGCCCCTGCGAGCTGGGCGAACTGCTGCACAACGGGACGCGCAAGGGCGGCTGCCCGGTGCAGATCCACATCCCGGCCCTGCTGGACCTGCTGGGCCAGGGCAAGTTCGCCGAGGCGCTGGCGCTGCTGGAGTCGTGCAACCCGCTGCCGAACGTGACCGGCCGGGTCTGCCCGCAGGAGCTGCAGTGCCAGGGCGTCTGCGCCCACCAGAAGCGGCCCATCGAGATCGGGCAGTTGGAGTGGTTCCTGCCGCAACGGGAGAAGAAGGTCACCCCCGAGGAGATCGCCCGGCGCTACGGCGGCCGCCCCGACCCGTGGGCCACCGCCACCAAGCCGCCGATCGCCATCGTTGGCTCCGGCCCGGCGGGGCTGATCAACGCGTTCCTGCTCGCCGCGGACGGGTTCCCCGTCACGGTCTTCGAGGCGTTCCACGAGCTCGGCGGGGTGCTGCGCTACGGCATCCCCGAGTTCCGATTGCCGAACGAGCTCATCGACGACGTCGTGGAGAAGATCACGCTGCTCGGGGGGCGGTTCGTCCGCAACTTCGTCGTCGGCAAGACCGCCACGATCGAGGACCTGCGCGAGGCGGGCTTCGCCCGCATCTTCATCGGGACCGGCGCGGGCCTGCCCCAGTTCATGAACGTCCCGGGTGAGCACCTGATCAACGTGATGAGCGCCAACGAGTTCCTGACGCGCGTGAACCTCATGCAGGGGCTGGACGAGGAGTACGAGACCCCGCTGCCCGAGGTGGCCGGCAAGAAGGTGCTGGTGGTGGGTGGCGGCAACACCGCCATGGACGCCGCCCGCACCGCGTACCGCCTCGGCGGCGACGTGACGATCGTCTACCGGCGCACGCAGGACGCCATGCCCGCCCGCGTGGAGGAACTGCACCACGCGCTCGAGGAGGGCGTGAAGCTGCGCACCCTGCTGGCCCCCACGGAGTTCGTCGGCGACGACAACACCCACGTCGTCAAGGCCGCGCGCTGCGCGGTCATGGAACTCGGCGAGCCGGACGCCTCGGGCCGCCGGGCGCCCGTGCCGACGGGGGCGTCCGAGGTGCTGGCCGCCGACCTGGTGATCATGGCCCTGGGGAACGCCTCCAACCCGATCATCCGCGACAGCCAGCCCGACCTGGCCGTGACCGTCCGTGGCGCGATCCGGGTCGAGGAGGGCTCCCAGGCCACGTCGCTGAACAGCGTGCACTCCGGCGGCGACGCCGCCCGCGGCGGGTCCACGGCGATCCGGGCGGCCGGCGACGGGCAGGCCGCGGCCCGCGAGATGGCCGTCCTGGCGGCGTCCGTGCCCCCCGACGAGATCCGGGAGCGGGTGCACGGCGCGAAGCGGTTCACCAACCTCGCCGCGACGCAGCCCCGCATCGTCGCGAAGACCCCGCTCGCGCCCGGCATCGTGGAGTTCGAGGTGTACGCCCCGATCATCGCCAAGGCGGCGAGGGCCGGGCAGTTCGTGCGCGTCCTGGGCTGGCCCAACGGCGAGCTCATCCCGCTGACCGTGGCCGACTGGGACGCCGACGCCGGGACGATCAGCCTGGTCATCCAGGGCATGGGGACCTCCACGAAGCGGATGAACCAGATGGCGGTGGGGGAGACCTACGCCGGGATCGCCGGACCGTTGGGGCTGCCGTCCGAACTGCACCGGTACGCGGACGACGAGACCGTCGTGTTCACCGCGGGCGGGGTCGGCCTGCCGCCGGTGTACCCCATCGCGCGCGAGCACCTCGAGCTGGGCAACCACGTCACCCTGATCGTCGGCTTCCGCTCGGAGAGCCTGCTGTTCTGGAACGGCGAGGTCGGCCGGCTCACGTCGCTGAGGAAGCGCTACGGCGACCTGGTCGACATCGTCCTCACCTCCGACGACGGCAGCTTCGGCGTCCCGGGCATGGTGACCGGCCCGCTGAAGAAGATGCTTGAACAGGACCTCGCGGGCACCAGCACGAGGCGGGTCGCGGAGGTCGTGACCATCGGCCCGCCCCGGATGATGGAGGCGGTGTGCAACCTGACGCGTCCGTACGGGACGAAGACGGTGGCGAGCCTCAACTCGATCATGGTGGACGCCACGGGCATGTGCGGCGCCTGCATGGTGCCGGTGACCGTGGACGGGAAGCTGGTCCGCAAGCACGCCTGCATCGACGGGCCCGAGATCGACGGGCACATCATCGACTGGGCGAAGTTCCTCCCGCGGTTCGGCCAGTTCCGGGCGCGCGAGCGGGCCAGCATGGAGCGGGCCGGGCTGGCGTAGGGCGAGTAACGTCGTTCACGGTGGGTTCGAGTCCCTCCAAGCGCGCAACAGCCCCGCACCAGGTAACTGGTGCGGGGCTTCGCTTTGCACGATCGGCGGGGTGGCTCTCTCGGAGGGTGGGGCCTCGCAGGTGTGCAGTTGGAGCGATCATGTTTGAACGGTCCACGAGTTCGAGTCAGGGAGATGGCGGTCAGCCCAACATCTTGCCCCGATTGACGGACGCGAGGGCGGTGGCGGCCACCGCTTGGTCACCCACGTCGCCGAACCTCGCGGTGCTCAGCGCCAGGTCCAGCATCGCCGCAACGGTGGTGCGCTCGGTCCCGAAAACGCGGCTGGCGTCGAGGAACGTCGTACACAGGGCGTCAGCGCAGAGGCGGGTGGGATCGACGGAAACCTCTCCGATCGGGGCGGGTGCCTTGATGGAGTTGCCGCCGAGTCGGTCGTCGCTGAAGTACACGTTCAGGGCGGTGGCGAGTGCCTCGGCCTTGAGCTGGTCGGTGGCGTCGCCCTTGCGTGCGGCTTGGATGACCGACGAAACCCACGTGGCGGTGTCCGCACAGGTGGCGTCCGGGGCGAGGTCGCCGAACACGATCTCAGCGCGCAGCCACGTACCGAGGTCGCACAGCCCAGTCGTGGTGGACGCCTGTGTGATGAGCTTCTGCCCGTTCTTGCTGTTCCAGTAGCCGGTGCCCTTCGCGCCCGTGTGGACGAGCCCCTGGACCGCGATCGACGTCGCAGCGGACGACACGGCGAGATGGTTGGCGTCCTCGGCCTTGGTCGCGGTGACGGTGCACGTCCCGGACGCCGTGGCCGTCAGCGTCGACCCGACGATCGTGCACGACCCGGAATCCACGACGAACGACACGGCTCCCGTGCCCGAGCCGCCGGCGGTGGTCAGCTCGACGGGCTGTCCGACGAGTGCCGACGTCGTGGTGATGGTCAGCGCAGACTGGGGGGCCTTCGCGAAGGTGACCTCGGTCGCCGGCGAGTTGGTCGGGTCATACATGGAGTCGCCGGCCTTGGTCGCGGTCACGAGGCAGGTGCCAGCCGTGTCCGCGGTGAGGGCGAACGGCGTGCCCCCCACCGTGCAGCCGGACGCCGTGGCGTCCGTCGCCTGGAAGGTGACCTCGCCGGTTCCCGAACCGCCGGTGGCGATGAGGGTCAGGGGCTGTCCGTAGGTTCCCGTGGTCGACGAGAGGATCAGGGGCGCCTGAGCCAACTTGCCGATCGTGATGGTGTCCGTCGTGGAGGTGGACTCGTAGTTGGTGTCCCCGGCCTTGGTCGCCGTGACGACGCACTGCCCGGAGGCGGTGTTGGACAGGGTGGAGCCGGTCACCGAGCAGGGTCCGGAGTCGACCGTGTAGGTCACCGCGCCGCTGCCCGACCCGCCGCTGACCTGCAGGGCCAGATCGACGTTCACGTCCGCGCTGAGCGTCGTGAGGTGGAGGGGAGCCTGGGACGCCTTGGCGAAGGTGACGGTGGTCGGCGCCGAGGACACCTCCGCGTAGGTGCTGTCGGCGGCCTTCGTGGCGGTGACGATGCACGTCCCGGCGGAGCCCGCGGCGAGGGACCAGGGCGCGCTCGGGCTGACGACGCAGGCGGTGGCCGTACCGTCGACGGCGGTGAAGGTGAGCGCACCGGTGCCCGAGCCGCCGGTCGCGGTGAGGGCGACCGGGGAACCGTAGGTGCCTTGGGTGGACGCCACGAGGAGGAGTGCCTGGGGTGCCAGCCACGGCGCGGCCTCGATCGCGCCGACGGTGCAGCTTGTGGAGCCGGCAGCCGGTCCGCGGACGCCGCGCTGGTCGATGCGGGGGCAGGCGTCGACGCCGTTGAAGGTCGTCCCTTGGGGAATGCGGCCGATGGCGGTGCTTCCGGTCGCGGGCATCATCGTCAGGGTCGGGCCGCCGTTGTCCTGGAGTGCGCCGAGCATGGGGTCGACGCCTTGCATGTCCGTGGGTTGGCTCAGCCTGCACGACGTGTCGTTCGAGAGGTTGTACCCGAGGCTGGTGATCGTGCCTGACGCCGTCCTGCAGTTGGCCCAACCGTTGTTGGTCACGATGGTGCCCGCAAGGATCGTCGACGAGTTGTTGTTGATGATGCCGTTCGAGTTGTTGGCGACGGTGCTGCTGGTGAAGCGGAGCGTCCCGGTGTAGGTGAAGGCGGCTCCGCCGAAGCTTGCGTTGTTGCCGATGATGGTGCTGGTGGTGACGGTGAGGTTGTCCACATTGAAGGCGCCTCCCTTGTCGAAGGTGCGGTTGCCGGTGAACGTGCTGCCCGTGACGGTGACGGCACTGCTGTCGTAGGCGTGGACGCCGCCGCCGTGGCCATCGCTGACGTTGTTGTCCACGGTGCTGTCGACGATGGACACGGGGCCTCCCCCCGTGAAGATTCCGGCCCCGTAGACGGCCGTGTTGCCCGAGATCGTGCTGTTCTGGATTGTGGTCGATCCGTACCAGTTCATGAGGGCCCCGCCCTGGCTGAAGGCGTTGTTGTTCTCGAGGCGTGAGTTGCGCACGGTGAGCGCGGCACTGTTGAGGATGCCGGCGCCGTTGACCGCTGACCCGTTGGTGATGAGGAGGTGATCCAGCACCACGTTCCCGGAAGCCGTGGAGAACACGGGTCCGGAGCCGCCGGTTCCATCAATCACCGCGGGGGCCGAAGCGGGGGCGTCCGCGCCGGTGATGGTGACCGACTTGTTGATCTGCACCCGTTCGAAGAGGCGGCCGGAAACGTGGACCGTTCCACCGCCGGCGACCTGGCCCACCGCGTGGGCCAGCGACCCGCAGGGCGCCGAAGCCACGGCGCAGTCGTTGCCCGCATCGCTGCCGCCCTGGGCCACGAACACCTCCGTCACCACTGCGGACGCCGTGGGTGCGGCCAGGATGCCGCCGCTCATCACCGTCCCCAGCGCCACCGCTGTGAGACCTGCTCGCCGGGTGGCCTTCCGCCACCGGTGCTGCTCCTCCTGGTCCATGAACTTCCCTTCATCCGGCCCTTTGGGGTGGGTCCCAAGTGAGCGCACGGCCTGGTCGGGGTCGTGCAGCCCAACGTTGCCGGACGGTCGAGGCGTTCGACCATGGACTCAGGTCGCCGGTGGGTGGTGTCCCGTGCACGACGCTGCCCTGGCCCTCATCAGGCGCACGCAAGGGTGGCGCGCAAGCGGCTGCAACCGACTGCAGCTAAGCTGTCGGGAGAAGCGCCTCAGGTCGGCCGCTCGCACCCCGGAGGTGGGCCATGGAACGGAAGCCGACGATCTACTCGATCGCCAAGGCTCTCGGCGTGCACGCCTCGACGGTGTCACGGGCATTTTCCCGCCCAGAACTGGTGCGCGCAGAGGTGCGCGAGAAGATCCTCGCCAAGGCGGCTGAGCTGAACTTCGAACCGAATCCCGTTGCCAGGGGCTTGATCACGGGGAAGACGGGCATGATCGGCTTGTTGATCCCCGACATTGAGAACCCCTTCTTCGCGCCGGTGGTCCGATCGGTGCAGAAGGCGGCCGCGCGTGAAGGATTGAAGCTGCTGCTGATGGACTCCGACCGCACGCCGAGCGCCGAGGTCGCGTTGGTGGCGCAGGTCCGCCAGCAGGTTGATGGAATCGTCCTCGTGTCGCCTCGTCAGGCGCAGGGCAAGCTCTTGGAGGCTGCCTCTGGTACGCCGACCGTGTTCGTGAACCGGCCGCTCTCGGGTCGCACGAAGTCAGCCTCCGTCTCAGTGGACAACCAGCGGGCCCTGGGGCAGGCGGCGGACCACTTGTGGGCTCTCGGTCATCGCCGTTTCGCTGTGCTGCGGGGGCCCGCGAACAGCTGGGCTGCCGCCGCACGCGCGGACGCTGTCCTGGCGTGGGCCGCGGCCCGAGGAGCCTCCATGCACGAGATCGGCCCGTTCGAAGCGATGTTCGAGGGCGGTCTGGAGGCCGCTCCCTTGCTGGCCGAACGCGAGGCGACGGCCGCCTTGGCCTTTGACGACCTGATGGCACTGGGTGTTGTGGCGGGTTTGAACCGGCTGGGGCTTTCCGTCCCCACCGACGTGAGCATCGTCGGGTGTGACGATGTGCTGCTCGCCCGTACGGCGTCGCCCGCGCTCTCGACGATCCGGGCGCCGTTCACTGAGCTGGGCGAGGCGGTGGTCGCTCGCCTGGCCGCGCTTCTGAGGAACGCGGATCCGGGAAGCCCGGCGGTGCTCGAGGGGGAGTTCGTCATCCGCGACTCCACGGCGCCGGCCCCCGGCCAGTAGCGCCAAACGCGCCTTGACCCCAAGGTCACGCTCCCGCTAGGTTGATGCAACCGATTGCATCCCAAGGAGGGGACAATGTTGCAGGCCCCACGGCAGGCCGTTCGCATCGCGGCCGTCGTCATTTCTTTCGCCCTCGCAGCCAGCGGCTGCACCACTTCGACGCCCGGCAACGCCGCGGGCGCGTCCGAGTCCAAGACCGTTCTGAGGTTCACCTGGTGGGGCAACCAGGGCCGTGCCGACCGCACCGAGAAGGCCGTCGCCCTGTTCGAGGCGAAGAACCCGAACGTCGACGTGCAGACCGAGTTCCTCGACTGGACGCAGTACTGGGACAAGCTGTCCACCGACATCGCCGGCGGTAACGCTCCCGACCTGATCCAGATGTCGGAGGCCTACCAGAGCTCGTACACCGACAAGAAGGCCCTGGCCGACCTCACCCCGTTCGAGGGCAAGCAGCTCAAGCTCGACAGCCTCAACCCGGCGCTGCTCGACGGGGCGCGGGTCGCCGAGGGCCTGTACGCCATCCCGTTGTCGATGAACGCCCGGTCGGTCCAGTACTCGAAGACCGAGGCGGACAAGGCCGGGGTGAAGCTCCCGGAGAAGTGGACCTGGGCCGACTTCGCAAAGGTGATGGGCGATGCGGCCAAGGCGACGGGCAAGCCGGCAGCGGTCGACCCGGGCTTCTGGATCGAGAACTTTGAGCTCTGGCTGATGCAGAAGGGCAAGAGCCTGTACACCCCCACGGGGCTCGGCTTCGCCGAGGCCGACCTCACCGAGTTCTGGACGCAGACACAGGCCTGGGCCAAGGACGGCGTCGTGGCGAGCGCGCAGGTGACTTCGCCCATGGCCAGCGGTGGCACGGATGTCGCGGGCCTGGTCACCAAGGAGGTGCTCTTCGACTTCCGCTGGTCGAGCGAGAGCGTCATCTTCGACAAGCTGGGCACCGAGGACATCCAGGTCATCCAGCCTCCCGGCGAGTACCCGAACCCCGGCGTCTTCCAGCACCCGGCGATGCTTCTGAGCGTCACCTCCAAGTCGAAGCACCCTGAGCTGGCCGCGGAGCTGCTCAACTTCCTGGTCACCTCCCCGGAAGCGGCCAAGGAACTCGGCATGGAGCGCGGCGCCCCCGCGAGCTCGGCCGCGTCCGAGGCCATCGTCGACCAGCTCAGCCCGGCCGAGAAGGGCGTCGTGGCCTACCACGACTCGATCGCCGACCACGTGCACAAGACGCCGCTGGTCGTCCCGCCCGGTGGTGGCGAGATGCTGACGACCTTCACGCGTCTCTACGAGGAGGTGGCCTTCGGACGCACCCCGATCGCGGACGCGGCACGCCAGTTCACCCAGGGGGCGGACAAGGTGGCACGGGGCAATGCCTGACGTGCTCCACGGGGAGGCTGGTCCGGCGCGTGGGACGCGTCGGGCCGGCCTCTCGGCCGCCCGGACGCCGGCCCCCACTCAGACGCCGGCGTCCACGGCACGCCGACGGGGGACGCCCAGTGCCGCAACCCGTCAGCGCCGCGCCGGGCTCCTGATGATCGGCCCGTGGCTGCTGGGGTTCATCGGCATCACCCTGGTGCCGGCCCTCCTGTCGCTGTACTACTCCTTCACCGACTACGGCCTGCTGGCCGCCCCCGAGTGGGTGGGCCTGGCGAACTACCAGAGGATGTTCTTCGAGGACCCCCGGTTCTGGCGCTCGGTGGCGGTGACCGCGCAGTACGCCTTCGTGTCGGTGCCGTTGCAGCTGGGTTTCGCCCTGCTGCTCGCGACGTTCCTCAACAAGGGGTTGCGCGGGCTGGCCGTGTACCGTGCCCTGTTCTACCTGCCCTCGCTGCTCGGAGGCAGCGTGGCGATCGCCGTGCTGTGGCGCCAGGTCTTCGGCCCCTCCGGGGCGGTCAACCGGCTGCTCGCGCTCATGGGGATCGAGGGGCCGGCGTGGCTGTCCGACCCGAGCTGGACGCCGATCACGCTGGTGATCCTCAACGTGTGGATGTTCGGCTCTCCGATGGTGATCTTCCTCGCCGCGCTCCGGCAGATCCCCGGCGAACTGCTGGAGGCGGCCTTCGTCGACGGGGCGTCCCGATGGCAGCGTTTCCGCCACATCACCCTGCCCCTGTTGACGCCGATCATCTTCTTCAACCTGGTGCTGCAGTTCATCCACGCGTTCCAAGCGTTCACCCCGGCCTTCATCCTGAGTGGCGGCAAGGGCGGACCGGCCGACTCCACCCTGTTCTACTCGCTGTACCTCTACCAGGAAGGGTTCGCCAACCTTCGCATGGGATACGCCTCCGCCATGGCCTGGGTCCTGTTGCTGCTCACCGCCGGGTTCACCGCGATCAACTTCGGCCTCAGCAAGCTGTGGGTGCACGATGCCTGAGACCACTCGCCGCACATGGCTGGAATCCCTGGCCCGCCACAGCGTCGTCATCGCCGCCGTGGTCATCCTCCTCTACCCGTTGGGGTGGTTGTTGTATGCCTCCCTGCTGCCCACCGAGGCCATCTTCTCGGGCACGGGGACGCCGGATCAGCTCAGCCTCGACAACTACCTCCAGGGCTGGAGCGCGCTGAGCCACCCGTTCACCACCTACCTCATCAACTCGACGGTCCTCTCGCTGCTGGCGGTGGTCGGCAACCTCGTGGCCTGCACCATGGCCGCCTACGCGTTCGCCCGGCTCGACTTCCCGCTGCGCAAGGTGTTGTTCGGATTGATGCTCGGCATGATCATGCTGCCCATCCACGTGACCCTGATCCCGCAGTACTCGATGTTCACCGCCCTCGGGCTGGTGGACACCATCTGGCCCATCGTCATCCCCAAGTTCGTGGCCGTCGACTCGTTCTTCATCTTCCTGATGGTGCAGTTCATCCGCGGCCTGCCGACTGAGCTCGACCAAGCCGCCACCGTCGATGGGTGTGGGCCGATCCAGGTCTTCTGGCACATCATCCTGCCGCTGCTGAAGCCGGCCCTGGCGACCACCGCCACCTTCACCTTCATCTGGACCTGGAACGACTTCTTCGTGCAGCTCATCTACCTGTCGAGCCCCGAGAAGCAGACGGTCCCCTTGGCGGTGCGGATGTTCATGGACTCCACGGGTGCCTCGTCCTGGGGGCCGCTGTTCGCCATGGCCGTCGTCTCGCTCATCCCGTTGTTCCTCGTGTTCGTGTTCATGCAGCGGTTCCTCGTGGCAGGCATCGCAACCTCAGGACTGAAGTAGAAAGGAAAGGCTCGTGGAGCCCCGCCAAGTCGTCATCATCGGTACCGGTAATCGTGGACTTGATGTCTACGCCCGCTACGCCGCCCAGCACCCCGACGAAGTGCACGTCGTGGCCATCGCCGAGAAGCGCCCCGACCGGCGCGAAGCCGCACGCGTGCTGCTCGGGCTCGACCCCCAGCATTGCTTCTCGGATTGGCGGGAGCTGGTTGGTCGCCCGCGCCTGGCCGAGGGCCTGATCCTCGCGGTCACCGAGGACGAGCGGGTCGATCCGCTCACGTGGGCCGTCGGGGCCGGCTACCAGGTGCTGACCGAGAAGCCCATCGCCCGGACCCCCGAGGACCTGCAGGTCATCGATGACGCCATCCGTACCGCGGGCGCCAGGGTCATGGTTGCGCACGTGTTGCGTTACCAGCCGTTCTTCATGAAGGTGCGTGAGGTGGTGGCGTCCGGACAGCTCGGCCGCATCGTTCACATCCAGCACACCGAGGGCATCGGCTACCGCCACTTCACCCATTCCTACGTGCGGGGCAACTTCAGGAACGCGGAGCTGGGCTCGCCGCTGATCATGGCCAAGAACTCCCACGACCTCGACCTTCTCGTGTGGTTCGCGGGGGCGCCGGCGGAGTCGGTCTACTCGAGAGGTTCACTTTCGGAGTTCCGACCCGAGAATGCGCCGGCCGGCAGCACGACCCGGTGCACCGACGGGTGCGCGGTCGCCGACACCTGCCCGTTCAACGCGACCCGCATCTACATCGACGAGCCGGGGCGCTCCCGGACGTGGCCGGCCTCCATGGTCAGCCTCGATCCTGATCCCGAGGTGCGCCGCGCGGCCTTGGCCGGCGGCCCGTACGGCCGTTGCGTCTATCGGTGCGACAACACCACCGTCGACCACCAGTCCACGGTGATCGGGTTCGCCAACGGCGTGGACGCCACCCTGATCGCGTCCGGCTTCACCACCGAGGACACGCGCACGCTCCGCATCTTCGGCACCGCCGGCGAGCTCGAGGGCCACATGGCGTCCGGCACGGTGCGGGTGAAGACGTTCCCGACGGCCACCTCAGGGCTCTCCGAGGTCGGGGTGGGCAGCTACATCGAGCACCGCACAGGTGCGGTCTCGGGTCACGAGTCCGGCGACGAGGGGGCGATCCGCGCCTTCCTCGCCATGCTCGGTAGCGACCAGGAGCCGGCCACGGACTGGCACACCTCGGCCGAGAGCCACTGGATCGCCTTCGCGGCTGAGCAGTCCCGCCACACCGGCGCACGCGTCGACGTGGCCACCGTGAAGGGAGACCGCGCGTGATCACTCTGGACGAGCGGGTCCGCGTCTTTGGGACCCGGGCCGAGATGGGCCGCGTCGCGGCGTCCGACATAGCCGACGAGATCCGTTCCCGCCTCGCCGGGCAGGAGCGCGTCCGCATGGTCTTCGCCGCGGCGCCCAGCCAGTCCGAGGTGCTGGACGCCCTGGTGGCGGCAGATGGCATCGACTGGGGCCGGGTGGACGCCTTCCACATGGACGAGTACCTGGGCCTCGACGCCGGGGCGTCCGAACGCTTCGCCTCATGGCTGCGGCGGCACCTGTTCGACCGGCTGCCGTTCGGGTCGGTCCACGTGATCGAGGCCGACGGCGACACGGACGCGGCGGTCGCCGCCTACGCCGCGGCTCTGGCGGAGGCCCCGATCGACGTGGTGTGCTGCGGCATCGGGGTGAATGGCCACATCGCCTTCAACGACCCGCCCGTCGCCGACTTCGACGATCCGCTCGACGTGAAGGTGGTCGCGCTGGACGCCGTGTGCCGCCAACAGCAGGTGGACGACGACTGCTTCTCCACCCTGGCTGACGTTCCCCTCCGTGCCGTCACCCTGACGATCCCGCGCCTGTTGCGAGCCGACAAGCTGTTCTGCGTGGTTCCGGGGTCGGCGAAGGCGGACGCCGTCCGCGCGACCCTCACCGAACCGCTGTCCACCCGGTGGCCCTCCACCGTGCTGAGGAACCACCCGGGCTGCCGGTTCTACTTCGACCGCGACTCTGCAGCGACGCTGGGATGACCCCCGCCGTCGTCGAGGGACGCCACCCCCAGGGGGGTCGCGTCCGCGTCACTCTCGAGCGGGACCGCATCGCGGAGGTCGAGCGTTTCCCCGGGTCGGACCTCGGCCCGTGGCTGTTGCCCGGCCTGGTCGACCTGCAGGTGAATGGGTACGGCGGTCACGACGTGAACGGGGCGGACGTCACGCCCGACAGCGTGGCCGCCATGGTGGACGCCCTCGCCCGGGAGGGGACCACCACGGTCGTCCCGACGGTGATCACCGGATCCGCCGAGGACATCTGCCGCTCGCTCGCGGCGATCGCCGAGGCCGTGGCGTCCGACAGGGCCGTGGCCGCCGCCGTGCCGTACGTGCACGTCGAGGGCCCCCACCTGAGCGACCAGGACGGGCCCCGCGGCGCCCACGACCTCGCACACATCCGGCCACCCTCGCTCGACGAGTTCCACACATGGCAGCAAGCCGCACACGGCCTGGTCGGAATGGTGACTCTCTCCCCGCACTCCGACGGCACCGCGCGCTACGTCCGCGCTCTGGTGGAGGAGGGGGTGCGTGTGTCCCTCGGGCACACCCACGCCAGCGGCGGCCAGATCACTGCGGCAGTGCAGGCGGGCGCAGCCTTCTCCACCCACCTCGGGAACGGGATCCAAGTGATGCTCCCGCGCCATCCCAACGCCATCTGGACACAGCTCGCAGAGGACCGCCTCACCGCCGGCTTCATCGCCGACGGACACCACCTGCCCGACGACACCCTCCGAGCCATGATCCGGGCCAAGGGGATCGAACGGTCCTTCGTGGTTTCCGACAGCGTGGAACTGGCCGGCATGGCGCCCGGACGGTACAGCACCCCGGTCGGTGGCGAGGTGGAGCTTCATACGGACGGTCGTCTCAATGTTGCGGACCAGCCCTACCTCGCTGGCGCGGCATTGAGCCTGCGACACGCGCTGCCCACCCTCCTCCGCGCGGGGTTCCCCCTGGCGGATGCGGTTCGACTGGCGGCGGAGAATCCTGGACGAGTGGCCGGCCGGGGTGGCTCCCTCGCAGTCGGTGATCGGGGCGATTTCGTCTTGATGGACCTGACGGATGGGGACCCTCACCTGGATGGGGTCTGGCGAGGTGGTCGACCCGTGGATCTCGGGGCTGGCTGACGGGGAGGGCCCGGTGCGGACGGTCCGCCGCGGCCCGTCCTGAGTGGACGAGGTGCGCGGCGGAATGCCGATCCCTGTGTATGAGGGACATCCGGGGAAGCTGTCCTGTGGACAGTGGTTGCGGAGCGCCTCGACGGTGGCAGGCTGGGGGCACACCCCTACGAGGAGCACACACCCCATGCGAATCTTCGTCCGGCGATTCATTCCGCTCATCGCGTTGTCCGCACTGGCTGGCTGCGCGCCTGCGCAGCAGCCCGTCGTCGCCCCCACTCCGTCGGTTCCTGTCTGCACGCCGTTGGACGGCAGCACCCCGTTCCCTTGCACACAGGCCGACTTCGAATCCCTGTCTGAGCAACGCAAGTTGTACGAGGAGGCGGAGGCGGTGCTGGAGCGGTTCCACACCGAGTTGCAGCGGCAGGAGGCCGATTGGCGCTTGCGCGAGATCACGCCCGAGTTCGAGGCCACAACCACCGGCAAGTTCAGGGAGCTTAGTCTCCAGTTGATCGACGCAGACCGTCGAGACGAAGCGCGGCGGGTCAATGATCCAGCTGTGATTGCCTGGGTCAGGCCGCACCCCCTCGACTCGCGGGATGGTTCGATCGCCACCCTGCGGGCTTGTCTCGATGCGACTCAGACCGAATACGTCACGAAGACCGCCCCTGTTCCAACGACCGGAGCGGCCTACGAGTTCAACTACTACTTCGCCCGCGAAGGCCAAGCACTCAAGATCACTTCCTCGTCTTTTGATCGGGTAGCGGCATGCTGAAGAAGCTGACGATGTTGTCCTTACTCGCTATCGTCGCGGTCTTCAACTCACCCAGCGCCATGGCGGATGGCGTGGCTTCCTATGCCAATGGGCGGACGACCGAGGTCGTGTACAACTCCTCACAGGAAGTGGACGCGCCCAGCGCTGGTGGGCAAACCGTGAGGTCGTCCGAGATCACTGCGGGTTCTAGCCAGTCGCTCAAGAGGGGCTCTGGCGGCCCCGCTGCCGTTCCGCTCCCTGAGGAGGAGCCGCGCCAGAATCGGACGCCGACGTTGTATTACCGGGCGTTCCTGCCGGAATGTTGGGATGGCGGTATCGAGTTGGAGGAGTGTCTTCCTGAGATGCCGGGTGCGACGGCTGCGCCGGGAGGGTCGTCGGTTGAGCCGGTTCCGCCCACGCGGGCGCAGGTGGAGGCGGTGGTTCGTACGTTGGTGGCGCGGTTGAGGCTGCCGGACGCAGTCCCTCAGGTCGGCCCGGATCCGTCGGTGAACGAGTGGAACATGGCGGTCGTGGGGCATCCGCTGTGGTTGTGGGTGGATGGTCCCACCCAGATGACGACGAACGTCTCCGGCTATGGGGTGACGATTCGGATGGATGCCCGTCGTTCGGGGGTGTCGTTCGCGATGGGTGACGGGTCGGTGGTGAGCTGCACGGCCACGACCCCGTACACCGCGGCCGTTGAGCCGGGCATGCCGTCGCCGTCGTGTGGTCACACGTATGCGAAGGCGTCCCTGCCGGAGGGCTCCTTTCGGGTGACGGCGACGGCTCATTGGGTGATCCGTTGGTCGGCGGTTGGCTTCTCGGGCACGATCCCGCTCGACATCGCCGATTCCCGTGACCTGCCCGTGGGTGAACTCCAAGCGGTCGTCGTCCGCTGAGTTGCGAACTGGACTCAACCTCCCAGCTTCACCGATCGGCGCGCTCGGCGTCCTGTCTGATCTCGCGGCCCTCGGCGACGGCCTCGTCGTGCTTCTGTTGCTTCTTGAGCGCGGCCTTCTCGTCGCGCAACGGCAGCTGGATCGTCTCCTCGGCGGCGATCCCGGCCTGGAGTTCGCGACCGCGTTCAAGCTCGGCGTCCAACTCGGCCCCGAACAGCAGGACTGTGTTGATGATGTAGAGCCAGAACAGGAAGATGATGACTCCCGCCAGCGTCCCGTACGTCCTGTCATAGGCACCGAAGTTGGCGACGTAGAACCCGAACGCCACCGACGCGATGCCGGCGGTCACGATCGCGACGACCGCGCCGACGCTCAGCCACCGGAACTTGGGCTGCCGCACGTTCGGCGTTCCCCAGTAGAGCAGCGCGACGAGCAGCACGACCAGCCCGACGAGCACCGGCCACTTGAGGAATTCGAAGACCCGGACCGCCAGGTCGCCCACCCCGATCGCATCGCCCAAGGACTGGGCCAGCGGGCCCGACACCGTGATCAGCACGAGGATCACCGCGATGACCACCAGGGTGCCGGCGGTGAGCGCGTACTGGTTGAGGTTGAGGCGGACGAAGCCACGTCCCTCGGGCACCTCGTAGATGGTGTTCATCGCGCGGCCGAAGGCCTTCACGTAGTTCGAGGCGGTCCAGATGGCGATGAGGATGCCGAGGACCAGGCCGAGACCCGGGGCGGGGGCCCGCAGGATCGAGTCCATGGCCGGCAGGATCACGTCGAGCGCGTCCACGGGAATGGCGCCGCGCTGCTGCAGGTCGAGGATGAGGTTGCGGATCAGGTTGCCGCTCTGCCCCAACAAGCTCAGGATCGAGACCAGGGCCACCACGGCGGGGAAGATCGACAGCACGGTGTAGTAGGTGAGCGCAGCAGCGGCGTCCGACAGCTTGTCCTCGCCGAACTCACGCACGGCGCTCTTGAGCACGTAGCCCCAGTTGGGCGGGGTGATGTCGGTGGGGCTGTCTGGCTTGCGGGGGTCGTCAACGGGGGGCGCCGAGCGCGGCACATCCTCTTCCGCTCGGTCGTGGGAGCCGTCACCGGGTCGGTGGTTCACGGCGTTCCTCCTTGCCATCGGGTGCTGGGTCACGACCACTAGCTACCCACGACGGCTGCTCCCACTCACTCGCGTTGACGTGCCGTGGCCGAGGGCGGGGCGTGATCCCCGAGAACTCGGACGCCGACGCCTCAGCCCGGCAGGTCGGCGAGGATCTCCCTCGCGGCGCGGCGTCCGGAGATGAGGGCACCTTGGATGGAGGCGTGGGCGCGATGATCGCCGGCCACGTACAGGCCGTCGGCCACGCGCGACGGACTGCCGTGCCGGCGAGGATCGGCGACGGCGGGCAGTGACTGGGGGATCACGTGCCGGGCCACCAGACGCCAGCCCGCCGTGGGGCGTCCGTACACGACGCCCAGCTGGGCACGCACGTCGGACTCGGGTGCCTCCTCCAGCGTCACCGCGGAGATCAGATGCCGGCCCGGAGGGGCGTACGAAGGGCTGACGTTGCTGATCACCGCCGTGTTGATGACGGGTCGGACGCCGGGGTGCACGTGCAGCATCATCGAGTCCGTCGGCGCCTCCTCGGCGGCGAACCACCAAGTCACGCAGCCGCGCATGGGAACGGCGGGGATCCCCGCCAGCCGGGACGCCGTCGCGGGGTCTGCGGCGACCAACACCATCCGGGCGCTGCGCACACCCCCGGACGCCGCCACGCGCCAGCCGTCGGTGGTGCGCTCGAGCGCCTCCACGGCTTCGCTCAGGGCGATCCGCTCCCGTACCGGCGCGGCCAGCTGGGCGGGCAGTGCACCCATCCCCTGGGCGGGCAACCCGGGAGTGCCGAGCGCGAAGTAGCGCACCATCCACCGGACGAAGGACGCGGGGGTGGCGCCGCTGGCGTCCAGCAACACCCCGGTCAGGAAGGGATCCAGCAGCTCCGTGCGGAGCGCGCCGGTGACGCCGGCGGCGTCCAACGACGAGTCCAACCGCTCGGGGCGGTCCGGCGCGGCCAGCCAACGCACCAGGCCGCCCACCGCCCGCGGATCGCGCCACGGCCCGGCGAGGAGCGCGGGCAGGTGGCGCGGGTGCCGGGTGGGGTCCGCGACGACCGCGAGCCCGTCGCTCCTGCGCACGGCCACGCCGCGGCCGAACGGATGCAGGTCCAGACGGTCGAGGTCCACCTCGGCGCGCACCGCGGGGTAGGCGGGGTTCAGGAGCTGGAAACCCCGGTCGACGCGGAACCCGTCGACCAGGTCCGTCCGGACGCGACCGCCCACCTCGTCCGACGCTTCGAGCACCAGCACGGACGGGCGGGGGCCCGAACCCGGCCCCACGAGGTGCCGGGCCGCGGCCAGGCCCGCCAGTCCCGCTCCGATGATGATGACGTCGTGGTCCACGAGACAGGTCCTCTCGGTCGACGGATGCCTGGGGTCATGCTAGTGCCGGCCAGTGCGTCACTAACCGGCGTGCCTCACCAACCGGTGCTGCCGGGCACACCCTTGAAGGGGCCCACCACGCCCGAGGTGACCCAGCCCCCGTAGAAGCCACCCGGCTGCGGGACGACCCGTTCACCGTCCACGAAGCAGGCGTCCATCGCCCCGGCGTACAACGCAACGTGGTCGACGAGCGCAGCGAACGGCTCGGTGGGGTGCGGGTAGTACCAAGCGGCGGACGCCGCGGTGCGGCCCCCGCCGGTCACGTCGAGGTAGCGGGCGGCTCCCTTCCACTCGCAGACGGACGAGCCGGAACCCGGGGTCAGGGAGCCCTCGACGAAGTCGGTCCGAGGCAGGTAGTAGGTCGGGGGGTGGCTGGTCTCCAGCACCTGCCAGGACTCCGACGTGCGACAGATCACCTCCCCGCCGAGGACGACCTCGATGGGCAGGGAACAGCGGCGCAGGACGGGCGGGCGTGGGTAGTCCCACACCGACTCCTGACCCGGTCCCGTCGGGTCCGGCCTCGGACGGCTCACCATGGGCCCACGATAGTCGAGGAGGGTCGTGGGGCAGGGGAGAACGCCGTCGGCCTCACTCGCCCAAGTGCCGCACGAAGCTGACCGTGGCCGCTGCGATCTGCTCCCGCGCCCGATCGCGCTCGATCGTGGGGGTGCCGTCCCCGGGTTGGGGGCCGTAGTCACCGAAGAAGGCGTGGATGCCCCCGTCGATCTCCGTGAACACGGTGGACGGCGGGAGCCTGTCGCGGGAGGCGGCGACATCGTCCGGAGTGGCCAGGCCGTCGCGGCTGCCGGACACCGACAGGACCGCGGCCCGCAGCGAGGTGCTCAGGTCACCGGCCGGGTAGGACGCGTACAGGAGCAGGCCCGCCACGGGTGACCCGGCGTCCGTGTCGCTGCGCTCTGCCTGCAGGGACGCCACGGTTCCGCCCAGCGAGTGGCCCCCGACGATCCACCGGCCCGGCTGGGGCTGAACGGCCCGGGCGTCGAGGGCGTCCATCGACAGGAACGCGATGCCCACGGGGGGCTTGGCGATGACCACCACGTTCCCGGCCTCGGCCACGGGACGAAGGATGGCGGCATAGGCACGCGGATCGACTCGCGCGCCGGGCTGGAAGAACAGCCCGACGCGGCCGGGTCCCTGGGCCGGGACGAGCATGATTCTGGTCGGCGACTCGACGACGGTGACACGGTCGTCCGATCGGAGCGCGGTCAGGGCCGGCTCCACCGCCGAGAAGGGCCGCAGCCAGGCCACCAACGCGATCCAGGCCACTGCAGCCACGAGCAGGGCGGCGTGGAGCAGGCGACCGACCCACGGCGTCCGGCGTGCTTCTGGACGACCGGGCCGCGGCGTCCGGCGTCCGTGTCGACGACCGCTCCGCCAGAGCGCCGACGCCGACCCGAGCAGCGTGACCGCCAGGACCACGGCGTAGTCCGGGTGGCCGTGCACCATGGCGTCCCACCCGGTGGCGCCCGCCCAGCCGACGACCAGGACGCCGGACGCGCCGAGCGCGAGCAGGGCCCATCGCTCCCCACCGCGGGACGGGGACGACGCGGGGCTGCTCCCCGGAGCGGGATCGTCGATCACGTCGGCAACTGTGGCACGCGGTGGGACGGGAGCAAAACTTTGCACAAACATTCGACAAAGGTGCATCCAAGGGACGGCCAACTCCGGAATCCACTCATGAAGGCGACATCCGGTCGCCGGAGCATCGTGATCGAAAGGAACCAGCCATGCGCACTCGAGTCCTCCCCCTGGCCGCAGCCCTCGCCGCTGCCTCCGCCGTCTCGCTGGCCCCGATGGCCCACGCCGCCGACAACGCCACCGTGTACGTGCTGCACGGCGTCCCGGGCGCGACCGTGGACGTCTACGTCAACGGGGACGCCACCCTCACCAACTTCACCCCGGGGACGCTCACCGACGCGCTCAGCCTGCCCGCGGGCGAGTACGACCTCAAGGTCACCGCCCCCGGCGCGGGTGCCGGCGGTGCGGCCATCATCGAGGCGAATGACGTGGCCGTCCCCGCGGGCGCCAACGTCACGGTCGTCGCGCACTTGGACGCCTCCGGCAAGCCGACCCTCACGCCGTTCGTCAACGACGTCACCAAGACCGAGGCCGGGAAGGGCCGGCTCACCGTCCGCCACACGGCCGCGGCTCCGGCCGTCGACGTCCGGGCGAACGGTGCGGTCGCGTTCGCGAACGTGACGAACCCGAACGAGGTGAAGGCGGACCTGCCGGCCGGGACCATCTCGGCAGACGTCGTGCTCGCCGGCACCGGGACGGTCGCCATCGGCCCGGCCGACGTCCCCGTCGCCGAGGGCGCCAACACCATCGTGTACGCGTGGGGCTCGGCGGCCGACAGCAACTTGGCCTTCGCGGTGCAGAAGCTGGACGGACTGCACTCCTCGCCGTCGGGCGTCCCGACGGGTTCGGCCCCGATGTCCGACCCGATGCTGCGGCTCTGGGGTGCGGTCGGCCTGGGCGCCGCGGCTGCGGCCACCGTGGCCCTCGGCACCCGTCGCCCGGAGGCCGTCCGGCGGTGACGGACGTCCGCACGCCGGTGAGGGTGGCCACCGCCGTGGTGGCCGCCCTCGCCGTCGGGGGCGCGGCGTGGGGGATCGGCGGGTGGTGGGGGTCGCCCCAAGCTCCGCGGGGCGACGCGTTCGCCCAGTCGTCGGCACCACCCACGCCGGCACCACCCACGCCGGCACCACCCACGCCAGCCTCCCCCACGCCAGCCACCACGCAGGGCGCCGACCGGGACGCACCGAATGTCCGCAGTGCTGACCTGTCCTCCCTCCCGGTCCCCGACCGGGGGAGCGCGCCCACCCGCGTGGCCGTGCCCGGCGCCGGCATCGACCTCCCCGTCGATCCGACCGGAGTCGACGACGACGGCGCCATGCGGATTCCCACGGGCTCCCGCGTCGCGGCCTGGTACCGCTACGGGCCAGGCGCCGGTGCCGAGTCGGGTGCCGCGGTCGTCGCGGCGCACGTCTCCTCGCGCGAGGACGGCCGGGGGCCCTTCGCCCGCCTCGCCGCGCTCCAGCCGGGCGCGCGGGTGGAGCTGACGACCGAGGGCGGCGTGGTCGCCTACGAGGTGGTCACCGTCGAGCAGGTCGCCAAGCTGTCCCTGGACACCGCGAGCCTGTTCGACCGGACCGGGGTGCACCGCGTCCACCTGGTCACGTGCGGCGGCCGGTACGACGCGGAGCGCAACTCCTATGAGGACAACGTGGTGGTTGTCGCGCGCGTGGTGCGGTGACAGGATCGTCGTCGTGCACCCCGAGGACGACGTCGGCCACCGGCTCCGCGCCGGCGACGAGGACGCCCTGGCCGAGGCCTACCGCCGCTGGGGCACCCTCGTCCATTCGTTGGCCGTGCGGTCACTCAGGGACCACCACGAGGCCGAGGACGTCACCCAGCAGGTCTTCGTCTCCGCTTGGCAGGGCCGGCACACGCTGCGTCCTGAGGCGGGGCCGGTGGCGAGTTGGCTGGTGGGGATCACCCGGCACCGCATCGCCGACGCGCACGAGCGGCGGGCCGGCCAGCGCCGCCGGATCGAGATGGTCGGGGCCCAGCCCGACGCTCCGGACGCCGCGCACGAGGCGTCCGTCGTCGACCAGGTGGTGGTGGCGGACGCCCTCCGCTCGCTGGGCGAGCCCCGGGGCACCATCATCCGACTGTCGGTGATGGAGGGGCACAGCCACCAGGAGATCAGCAGCCGGCTCGACCTGCCGCTGGGTACGGTGAAGAGCCACGCACGGCGGGGTCTGCTGGCCCTGCGCGAACGACTCAGGGAGGTGCATGATGCAGCATCCTGACGCAGAACTTCTCGCCGCGGTCGCGCTGGGCGAGGAACCGGACGCCGACGTGGGCGACCACGTCGCCGTCTGCCCGATGTGCCGCAGCGAGCTCGCCGACCTGGCCCGGACGGTGGAGGCGATCAAGGCGGACGCCCCCCTCGTGGCCCCGCCCCCCGAGGTGTGGGAAGCGGTGCGCGTCGCCATCGCCCCGGCGGGCCCTGCCGGGGCCCCGGCATCGGCGGTCGTCCCGGCGGGCTCTCCGTCCCCGGCGGGGTCTCCGATCACCACGGACCGCCTCGTCCCTCGCCGGACCCTCATCGGCTGGCTGGCCGCCGCGGCCCTGGCCGGCGCGGCGGCCGGGGCGGGGGCGACGTGGCTGCTCACCAGGCCCGACGCGACTCCCGAGCCGGACGCCGGCGTCGAGCCCGAGGCGTCCGTCGACCTGACCACCCTCGACACCCGTGAGGTGCTCGGCAGGGCGAGTGTCCGGGACACCGCCCGCGGGGTGACCCTGGCCGTTCGCACGCAGCCGTTCGATCCGGGCGACGGCTACCTCGAGGTGTGGCTGATCAATCGTGACCTGACCCGGATGGTGTCGGTGGGGGTCCTCCCGCCCGGTGTCCCGGAGCAGGACTTCCCGATCGCCCGGCGCCTGTTGGACGAGGGGTACGTGGTCGTCGACATCTCGCGCGAGGCGCTCGACGAGCGCCCGGAGCACTCGGGCGACAGCGTCGTGCGGGGGGAATTGCCCCTCTGACCGGGACGGGGCTCGCGTCGCCGGCGCGGTCGATACTGTGGGGGTGGCGCGCCGCGTCAGCGACCACGCTGCCCCGGGGTGAGGGGCTGCGGTGACCCGCCAGAAGGAGACCGTCATGGCGATGAAGCAGTGGTTCCGGCGTCCGATCGCGTGGACCAGCACGCTCACGGCCGCGACCGCCGTGTCGGGTTCGCTGGCCACCGATCCGCGGTCGGCCTGGTACGAGGCGCTGGACAAGCCGCGGTGGCAACCCCCCGGCTGGTTGTTCCCCGTCGTCTGGACGGCCCTGTTCGCGAGCATCGCGGTCACGAGCGCCAAGGTGGTCGAGGACCTCGAGGCCGAGAAGGCCGCGTCCGACGCCGACCGGTACCGCACCGCCCTCGTGGCGAACCTGCTCCTCAACCAGGGCTGGAGTTGGGTGTTCTTCAAGGCCCACAAGCTGGGCCCGGCGACGGTGGTCGCCGGTCTGCTGGCCGCCAGCTCGTGGGATCTGGCACGCCGCGCAGGGCAGACCGGGAACGGCCGGTTGCTCGCCCTGGTGCCCTACGCGGCGTGGTGCAGCTTCGCGACGGTCCTCACCGGGGAGATCCGTCGCCGGAACCCCTGATCAGGCCACCGGCTCCCGCTCCTGGGGTTCGTCGGAGACGACCCGGCGGGGCGAGGTGCCGGTCTGGGTGTCCGCGGCGCTTCCCGGCTGGCTCCGGCGCGGCCACCAGAACGCGTCGCCGAGCAGGATGGCGATGGCGGGAACGAGCACCGTCCGCACGAGCAGCGTGTCGAGCAGGACGCCGACGCCGATGACCACGCCGATCTGGGCGAGCACGACCAGGGGCAGCACGCCGAGCACCGCGAACACGGCGGCCAGCAGGATGCCCGCGCTCGTGATGACGCCACCGGTGGCCGTGAGGGCTCGGAGCATGCCGCGCTTGCTGCCGTACGTCCGACCCTCCTCCCTGGCCCGGGTGACCAGGAAGATGTTGTAGTCGATGCCCAGCGCCACGAGGAAGAGGAAGGTCAGCAGGGGCACGCTGGAGTCGAGCCGCTCGAAGCCGAGGACCTGGACGAACAACACCCAGGAGGCGCCTAGCGCTGCCACGTACGTCCCGAGCACGGTCGCGACGAGCACGATCGGCGCCACGAGCGAGCGCAGCAGGATGATCAGGATGCCGAGCACCAGGGCGAGGATGAGCGGGATGATCGTGCGCTGGTCCTGGGCCGCGCCGTCCCGGCTGTCGACGGCCTGGGCCTCGGTTCCGCCCACGAAGGTGGGCTCGAGGCCGTCGAACGCCGCCCTCAGGTCGCGCACCACCTGCCGCGCCTCATCGCTGCCCGGCTCGGGCTCGAGGACGACCCGCACCTGGGTGAGCTCGTCCGCCGTCCCGGCCACGCTGGCCGACACGACGCCGGGCACGCCCTCGGCGATCTCGACCACGCGCGCGCCATCGTCCTCGGTGATGACGAGGGCGGGGTCGGACTGGCCTGCGGGGAACGACTCGCCGAGGCGTTCCAGCGCGACGATGGCTTCCGGCTTCCGCAGGAACTGGTCGGACGGGCCCAGCCCGGTCTCGATGCGGAACACGCCGGAACCCAGGACCGCGAGCAGCGCGAGGCTCGCCACGACGAAGGCGATGGGACGACGCGCCACCTGCGTACCGACCCGCGCCCACACCGACCGGCCGCTGTCCACGAGCGCTGCGTCACCCACGCGGGGGATCAGGGGCCAGAACACCCAGCGTCCGAAGAGGACGAGCACCGACGGCAGCACGACGAGGGCGTACCCGGCCGCGATGACGATGCCGACCGCGCTGGCGAGACCGAGGCCGCGGGTGGCCGGGAACACCGACAGCAGCAGGGTCAGGACGCCCAGCACGACGGTGGACGCGCTCGTGAGCACGGCCTCGCCGGAGTGGCGCAGTGCGGTGCGCATCGCCTGGAAGCGGTCCGCGGTACTGCGCAGTTCGTCGCGGTAACGCGAGATGAGCAGCAGGGCGTAGTTGGTGCCCGCGCCGAAGACCAGCACCGACAGGACGCCGATGGTGGACTCGTCCCACGGCACGCCGGTCAGGCGCAGGGTGTGGGTGGCCACGATCGCGGCGAGCCGGTCGGCGAGGCCGACGACGACCAGCGGGATGATCCACAGCACCGGGCTGCGGTAGGTCAGCAGCAGGAGGATGGCGACCACCGCGGCGGTGGCGCCCAGCAGCCGGAAGTTCGCGCCGGTGAAGACGGCGCCCAGGTCAGCGCGGATGCCGGCGGGTCCGGTCACCTGCACGTCGACGCCGTCGGCGGCCTCGTCGCGGAGCTCGGTGCGTAGGGCATCGACAGCGTCGCGGTTCGCGGTGGCGGAGTCAGCCTCGACGCTGATGGTGCCGAAGGCGGCCGTGCCGTCCTCGCTCACGATCGGCAGCGGCGGGACGCCGGCCGGCGGGCCAGCAGGGGTGCCAGCAGGGACGCCGGCAGGGGGCCCAGCCGGGGCGCCGGCGTCCGGACCGGTCACGCCGGGCGGCGGACCCGCGGGGATGGCGTCCGCCGGGAGGCGGCTGAGGAGCGACTCGCGGGCGGCCGCGACCTGCTCGTCGGTCAGCTTCGAACCGTCGGACGACGTCCACAGGATCAGGGCCGTGGCGTCACCCTCCTGGGGGAACCGCTCGGACAGTTCGACCACGCGCGTGCTGTCGAAGCCCTGGGCGAGGGAGTCGGTCGGTGAGGCGTCGCGTTCGGCCTCCGGGACGGCGCCGATGACGAGGCCGGCGAGAAGGATGAAGAAGAGCGCGACGAGCCACGACCGCCGGCGCCTGATGTAGAGGGAAGGGAGGGACATGGTTCTCCTGGCTCGGTGGTGGAGAGGGCGGTGGTGGGCGAGAGCGGTGGTGGGGAGAGGGGTCAGTCGGCGGACTCGAGCGCGGCCAGCGCCTCGAGCCGATCGTTCAGGCAGGAGGTGAGGAAGCGAAGGAACGCGCCGACGGCGCGGAGCTCGTCGGCGGTGAGGGCCTTGAGGTACTCGTTGCTGTCGTCCATGAGGGGCCGCATCAGCGTCATGATCCGCGTCCAGCCCAAGGAGGTTGCCTCCAGCGTCACCTGGCGACGGTCGACCTCGCCGCGGTGCCGCACCACGTAGCCGGCGCGCTCGAGTCGGTCGACCAGGGCGGACGTCGTGGCCGCGGACGTGCCCAGCGCAGCCCCGAGATCGGACAGGGTGACGGCCTTGTCGCGCGGCATTTGGAGCAGCGTGGACAGGGCGCGGTAGTCGGTCGCGTTGAGCCCGAGCAGGCGGCCCAACTCGCGCTCCAGTTCGTTGGACTTGGAGATGATCGCCTGCATCACAAACGCCTCCGAGAGGTGGGCCTGAGCCATGGGTTCGCCTTTCGCCGGGACTACCCCAGCGTAAACTCAAAACTCTTATAAAGTCAAACACGTTTGACTAACGCCCCGGGGTGAGTCAGGGCGTGGCGTCGCCCGGGGGTTGGTGACCCGTTGACCAGTCCGCCGTGTAGAGGAGTTCAGCGCGCCTGGTGTCGTCGACAAGGCGGCCCAACATCTCCTGGGCGGTTCGCGCCCGCAGGAGCGCGTAGTGGTCCAGCGAGTTGAGGGGAGCGATGCCCGCCACCTGCCAGATGCGTTGGTCCATCGCGGGCGACAGCTCGATGCCGGGCGGCCACGTGAGGTCGACGAACTCGCTCACCCGGGCAAGGGTGGCCCGCACGAGCGCCTCGGCCGCCACCAGGGCATCAGGGGTGGACGCGTCGGTCGCCAAGTCCGGCAGTGTGCGCACCTCGGCGCGGGGGAAGGGCGCGTCCTCCAGCCAGCGGACGACCTCGAACCGGTCGGTCCCGGTCGCGAGCAGGGAGATCGCGCCGCCCTTGCGTTCCACCGCGGTGATGCGGGCCACGGTTCCCGCGCCGAAGCGGGCATCGCCGCCGCCCACCTCGGAGCCGCGTTCGATCAGGACGACCCCGAACTCGGGCTCCTCCTGGCCAAGCACCGCCTGCAGCAACGCGAGGTAGCGCGGCTCGAAGACCCGCAGGCTCAGTGGCATGCCGGGGAGCAGAACCGATCCCAGGGGGAACATGGCGAGTTCGCGGGACATGCCCTCGGGGTCGGGCACGTCAGGAGTGATGTCCATGGCCACCTCCGGTCGGGTCGGCGGACGGCGAGGTCCCACAGTACGTCCTCTCGGGCCGCCGGCGCGCCGAGGGGGCATGGGCCGGGTCCCCCTCACGCGGGGGTGATCACGTCCTGGTAGAGCCCGTTGACGATGGGGAGGACGCGGTCGGTGAGGGCGGCTCGCTTCAGCTTCAGGGTGGGGGTGAGGAACCCGCTGCGTTCGCTGGTGTCGGCGAGCAGCACGGCGAAGCGACGCACCTGCTCGGGGCGCGACAGCGAGGCGTTGGCGGCACTCACCACCTTCTCGATCGCGGCGACCAGCCGGGAGTCCTCGATGCGCGTGACGCCCCCGTCGTCGGGCAGCCGCAGACCGGACAGGTCGGCGATCCTCTGGGCGGTGGCCCACTCCCTGAGGGATTCCGGGTCGAGCAGGACGAGGCCGCCGAGGTACGGCTTCCCCTCGCCGACGATGACCGCGTGGGCGACCAGCGGATCTGCCTCGACCTGCCTCTCCCACGCCGCGGGTGAGATCGTCTTGCCCCCGGAGGTGACGATGACGTCCTTGAGGCGGCCACGCAGGACGAGGCGCCCGGATTCGTCCCATTCGCCCAGGTCGCCGGTGCGGAACCAGCCGTCGACGAACGCGGCGTCCGTGTCGGCCCGGTGGCGGTACCCGGAGCACACGCCCACTCCGCGGGCCAGCACCTCGCCCTCGGCGGAGATGCGCACCTCCGTGCCCGGGAGGGGAACCCCGACCGTGCCCGACCGGATGGCGCCCGGCAGGTTCGCCGTGAGGGGCGCGGTGGTCTCGGTGAGCCCGTAGCCCTCGATGACCGGCACGCCCACACCCCGGAAGAACAGGGACAGGTCGGCATCGAGCGCGGCGGCTCCGGAGAGGAGGTAATTGATGCGGCCGCCCATGAGCGTCCGGAGCCGGGCGAAGAACAGGCGGTCGAACATGGCGTGCCGCAACCGAAGTCGCGGGCTCGCGCGGGCCGTGGGGTCGGCGTCCCGCTCCTCGCAGTGACGCCCCCAAGCAATGGCCGTGCGTTGCGCCACCTCCCACACCGCACCCAGGCGTTTCTTCACCGCCGCCGCAGCGGCGGCGGCCTGGATCTTCTGCAACACCCGCGGCACCACGACGAGGAAGGTCGGGCGCAGGGCACCGAGGGCGGGCACGACATCCCGCGGGTCGGAGAGGTGCGCGATCCGCATCCCCTTGGCGAGGCAGATCAGCTGCAGGGCCCGCGCGAGGACGTGCGCCAACGGCAGGAAGATGATGGTGTTGCCGTCCTCCCGGACCACGTCGGTGTAGACGGACGCCACGCTGAGGACCTTGCCCACGAGATCCCCGTGGGTGATCAGGGCGCCCTTGGGGGCCGCGGTGGTCCCGGACGTGTACACGATCGTCGCGACGGCGTCCGGTCCGGCGAGGAGGCGGCGTTGCTCCACGACCTCGTCGAGGACGTGGACGCCGAGAGCGACCAGGGACGCCAGGTCGGATCCCTCGGTGGGGTCCATGGTCCACACACCGAGGGTCGCGAGCCCGCCGGCCTCCCCGGCGTTCGTGAGCAGCGATGCGTGCTCGGCACCCCCGCCGATCGCCAGGCGGACGCACGCGTCAGCGAGGATGGCCGTGACCTGCGGCTGGGCAGAGGTCTCGTACACCGGCACCACGACCGCGCCGGCGTACCAGCCGGCCAGGTCGACGAGCGCCCACTCGTAGCGGGTCGGGGACATCACGGCGATCGCATCACCGGGCTCGATCCCCGCCGCGATGAAGCCCTTCGCGAGGGCCCGCACGTCGGCCTCGAACTCGGCGGTCGTGACCGGACGCCAGCCCGCGGCGTCCGCTTCGCGTTGCCGCACCTCGAACGCGACGTGGCCGGGCGCCTGTCGGGCGCGGAGGGCCAGCAGGTCGGTCGCGTTGCGGGGATCGGCTTCCGCGGGGGTGTGCAGGGGGTGGGCGTGGGTGGCTGACATCGGGCTCCGTCGCTGGTGGGGACCACTCAAGAGTACACAAGAAGATTTGATTATCAAATAGATTTGAGCGATACTAGGTCCCGCCGCACCTTGAGAGGACCACCGATGAAACCCCAGGACCGCACAGCGCTGATCGCCCTCCCCCTCGTCGTGCTACTCGGGGGATTGGTCGCCCTGGCCGGCAGCCAGGGAGGTGCACGCATCGGAGGCGTCCCCCTGTACGCGGTGGCCGTCGGCGCCGCGTTCGTGATCCAGTGGCTCGTTTTCATCCCCTCGTTCATGGCTCAGACGGAGCGGTTCTTCGACCTCACCGGCAGCCTCACATACACCACGATCAGCGTGTTGCTCCTGCTCATCACCCCGGGGCTGGACGCGCGCGCCATGCTGCTCGCGGCCATGGTCATCATCTGGGCGCTGCGGCTCGGGACGTTCCTGTTCCGGCGGGTCAGCCGGGCCGGCAGTGACGACCGCTTCGACGACCTCAAGCCCTCGCTGGTGCGGTTCCTGAACGTGTGGACGATCCAGGGGCTCTGGGTGACCGTGACGGCCGCCGCCGCCTGGGTCGGCATCACCACCGACACCAGGGTCGCGCTCGACGGGTTCGCCCTGGTGGGTGTGCTCGTGTGGCTGGCAGGTTTCGGGCTCGAGGTCGTCGCGGACCTGCAGAAGAGTCGCTTCAACGCGGCTCCGGAGAACAAGGGCCGGTTCATCGCGACCGGACTGTGGGCCACGTCCCGCCACCCCAACTACTTCGGCGAGATCCTCCTGTGGGCGGGTGTTGCGATCGTCGCCCTGCCCGTCCTGCGGGGATGGCAGTACATCGCGCTCCTCTCGCCCGTGTTCGTCACCCTCCTCCTGACCAGCGTCAGCGGCGTCCCGCTGCTGGAGAAGAAGGCCGACGCCAAGTGGGGCGGACAGGCCGACTACGAGGCGTACAAGAAGGCCACCCCGGTCCTCGTCCCCAAGGTGGGACGCCGGGGGTGAACCCTTGGCGTCCGGACGCGAGAGGCCGACGGTCAGGCGGCCGTCAGGCCGGCGTCCGGACCGCGTGGTGCAGGGCCACCACGCCGTTGCGGAAGCGCCTCACGTCGAGCAGGTCGAGGTCGAGCCGGACGCCGCGGGGCAACGCCGGCTTGCCGCCGCCCACGAGCACGGGGCACACGAGGAGGACGCACTCGTCGACCAGCCCGTGCTGAAAGGCCTCGGCCGCGAGGGTGGGCCCTCCGACGCTGAGGTCGGACTCGCTGGTCGCCTTCAGGTGGCGCACCCAGTCAGGGTCGAAGGCCCGCACGATCGTCGTCCGGTTGGTGGGGGCATCGGCGAGCGTGGAGGAGTGGACGATCTTGTCGGCGTCCCGCCAGATCGCGGCGTAGTCGCGGACGACGGCCGGCTCGTCCGCCAGCCAGTCATCGTCCTCCCAGACGCGCATCGTCTCGTACATGCGGCGTCCGTAGAGGGACGTGCCGATGCGCCGCTCATGCTCGTTCCAGAAGGCGTGCACCTCTTCGTCCGGGACCGACCAGTCGAACGAACCGGCGTCGTCCTCGAGGAATCCGTCGAGTGAGATGTTGGCTGCGTAGATCAGCTTGCCCATCGGGGCCTCCTCCGGAGTGGGGACTCCAGCCTGCGTCCGTGGGGGCCGGGGAGGCAACACCCCTGGGGGTGGCGATCCGTTGGGGCGGCGGTCCGTCGGCGGTGGGGGTTAAGGTCCTCACCATGGAAGCCGCCGGGGGAGTGGACTGATGCTGGGGGTCCGCATCGGGACGTCGGGCTGGAGCTACGACCACTGGGACGGGGTCCTGTACCCGCCCGGCACGCCGCCGCGCGACCGGCTGGCTCGGTACGTCGAGTCCTTCGACACCGTGGAGTTGAACGCCAGCTTCTACCGCTGGCCGCGGGCCGCGTCGTTCGCGAGTTGGCGCAACCGCCTGCCGGCTTGGTTCCAGATGACGGTGAAGGCGCCGCGCGGATTGACCCACGCCAAGCGTCTGTACGAGCCCGAGGTCTGGATCGAGCGCATCCGCACCGCCCTGCACGAGCTGGGTGACAAGCGGGGTCCCCTGTTGATCCAGACCCATCCGGCCCACGAGCGCGACGACGGACGCCTCGGGTATGCGCTGGCCAGGCTTCGCGAGGCCTGTCCCTGGCTGGAGGTGGCGGTCGAGTTGCGGCACCCCAGTTGGCACGTCCCGGACGTGTGGCGGTTGCTGGAGCACCACGGGGCGGCCTATGTCGTGATGAGCGGCGCGCGCCTGCCGTGCCACTTGGTGGCGACGGCTCCCCTGGTCTACGTCCGATGGCACGGGCCGAGTACTGATTGGCTGTACGCCGGTTCCTATCCGGACGCCGACCTGGCCTGGTGGGCCGACCGGATCCGCGAGTGGCGCGATGGAGGCCACCACGTGCTGGGTTACTTCAACAACGACGGCGAGGGCAACGCCGTGCGCAACGCGTGGCGGATCAAGGAATTCTTGGGTTGAGGGCGCCGTCGATTCCGGTCTGTGGAGAACTCTTGCGCGTGCGCCTCGCCCTGTGGACAGTTCGCAGGGGGTCGCAGACGGGTGGCAAGCTGGGGGCAACCCCCCAACGAGGAGCACCCCCATGCCCGTCTTCGTTCGTCTCGTCAGCACGCTCGCCGCGTTCCTGGTCCTGGCCGGTTGTACGCCGACTCAGCCGTCACCTGGTGTGTCCACTCCGATGCCCACTGTTCCCGTCTGTACCCCACTCGAGGGTGGGACGTCGTTCCCTTGCACTGAGGCCGACTACGAGTCGTTGGCCGAGCAGAGGGAACTGTATGAAGAGGCCGAAGCGGTCTTTCTGCGGTATCGCGCCGAGCTCAAGCGGCAGGATGTTGACTGGCGCCTACGCGAGATGACACCAGAGTTCGAGGCGACGACGACAGGGCTCTTCAGGGGCTACGTTGAGCAATTCATCGACCAGGACAGAGCCGACGAAGCCAGACGGGTGAGTGAACCGGCAGACGTCAGTTGGGTGAAGCCAGTCTTGGGGGAATCGCGCCCCGGATCCGTGGCCGCGCTCCGCGTTTGCGTCGATGCGACGGCAGAGAAGTATCTGACCAAGGATGCGAGCGCGCCCTCGCCTGGAGTTGTGACGGAGCACACCTACTTCCTTGGCCGCAGCGAGGGCAAGTTGAGATTGGTTGACTCGTCCAGTGAGCGGGTCTCGACGTGTTGAGGAAGTCAGCAGGAATTCTCGTCGCGACCGCCGTCCTCGGTCTGGGAACTGCCACAGCATTTGGCGCAGAGCCAACACCGTTGATCTCTGACCGTGGTGCTGAGTTGAAGGTGGCGACGACGATTGGCTCGAAACGATCGGGTCAGACCGGTAACGGCTCGCTCAGCGCGGAAACGGACCACACCCTGCGCAAGGCACCCGCTGCCGGAGTCCCTGCCCCGGTGCCTGAGGATGAGCCGCGCGGGAATCGGACGCCGACGTTGTATTACCGGGCGTTCCTGCCGGAATGTTGGGATGGCGGTATCGAGTTGGAGGAGTGTCTTCCGGCGGCGGCGGGTGCGACGGCTGCTCCGGGAGTGCCGTCGGTTGAGCCGGTTCCACCCACGCGGGCGCAGGTGGAGGCGGTGGTCCGCACGCTGGTGGCACGGTTGAGGCTGCCGGACGCAGTCCCTCAGGTCGGCCCGGATCCGTCGGTGAACGAGTGGAACATGGCTGTCGTGGGGCATCCGCTGTGGTTGTGGGTGGACGGTCCGACCCAGATGACCACGAACGTGTCCGGTTATGGGGTGACGATTCGGATGGATGCCCGTCGTTCGGGGGTGTCGTTCGCGATGGGTGACGGGTCGGTGGTGAGCTGCACGGCCACGACCCCGTACACCGCGGCCGTCGAGCCGGGCATGCCGTCGCCGACGTGTGGTCACACGTATGCGAAGGCGTCACTCCCGGAGGGCTCCTTCCGGGTGACGGCGACGGCTCATTGGGTGATCCGTTGGTCGGCGGTTGGCTTCTCGGGCACGATCCCGCTCGACATCGCCGATTCCCGTGACCTGCCCGTGGGTGAACTCCAAGCGGTCGTCGTCCGCTGAACCCGATATTCGCCGGGCCACTCCCGCGGAGCCCCGCCGTGTGAGGGTTGACCGCCAGCGACCCCTACACTGCGACCAGAGGAGCGCAGCGTTGACAGCAGAGGGCCACCACTGGATCGGTCACCACCGTGACTCGCGTGAGTACCGTCGGATCCTGATCGGGCTCGGCGCGGCCGGGGTGGCGACGTTCGCGCAACTCCACTCCCCGCAAGCCCTGCTCACCGTGCTGAGTGCAGACCTCCACGCCGCGCCCAGCGACGTCGCCCTCGCGGTCTCGCTCGCCATGCTCGGCGTCGCCCTCGCGGTCGTCCCCTGGTCGTGGGCGGCCGACCGCTTCGGACGCCTCACCGCCATGCGTGCGGCCATCGCCGCGTCGGCCATCCTGGGCGTCCTGACCGCGTTCAGCCCGAGCCTCGACTTCCTCCTGGCCACGCGCTTCCTCGAGGGACTGGCCCTCGGCGGACTCCCCGCCCTCGCCGTCACCTACCTCCATGACGAGATCGACGCGCGGTTCACGGCGTCCGCCGCGGCCGTGTACATCGCCGGCACATCGATCGGTGGCATGAGCGGACGCCTCGTGGCCGGCTTCGTCGCCGGACTCTGGGGCTGGCGTCCGGGACTCGCCGTCGTCGCCCTCCTGTGCGTCGGCGCCGCTGCGGCGTTCTTCGCCCTCATGCCTCCCGCGCGAGGTCACGTCGCCCGCAGGGCGTCCATCGCGGACGTCAGCCGCGGGGTGCTGGCGTCCCTCCGGGACCCCGGAATCGTGACCCTCTACCTCACCGCGTTCACCCTCTTCGGCGGCTTCGTGGCGGTGTACAACTACCTCGCGTTCCGCTTGGAAGGCCCCGGCTACGGGCTTCCGACGACCGTCGTGTCCTGGCTCTTCGTGTCCTACTTGGCCGGCACGCTCAGCGCAGCATGGGTCGGACGCCTCGTGCCGCGGTTCGGCCGCTACCGCACGCTCGTCGGGTCCACGCTGGTCATGGCGTCCGGGCTGGGGATCATGCTCGCGAGCCCCGTGCCCGTCATCATCCTCGGCCTCCTGATCTTCACCGCCGGCTTCTTCGGCGCCCACGCGGTGGCGTCCGCCTGGGTGGGACACCGCGCGCCACCAAACGCGCGTGCCCAGGCGACGGCCCTGTACAACGTCTTCTACTACTCGGGGTCCGCCGTCGTCGGCTGGGCGGTCGGGTTCGCCTGGATGGCCTTCGGCTGGATCGGTGTCGTCGTCCCCGTCGCGGTCGGGTGCGCGATCGCCCTCGTGGCGGCCGGCGTGACGGCTGCCGCCCGGCGGGCGTCCGACACGCGCGGCGACGCACCGCGTCCGTCATAGTGAGGCGCATGGCCCGCACCCGAGCGGCCGGCCGCCTCGTGCGGCGGGGGCCAGATCCTCGCGGCGGCGATCGTCGGCTTCGTGCAGCGTGATCGCCGCTGGCCGTGGTGGAGCCTGTGGGCGGCGTTCATCCTGTTGCTGACCATGCGATACGACAACGGCCAAGGGCGCGCCATCGGGGTGTTCGCGTTCGGCGGCTTCACCGACGAGAAGTCCCTGTGGACGGCCGCGTACCCCCTCGGCGCCCCCGTCCTGATCGCAGCCCTGGTGGTGTCCGAGGTGGTCGGTCACCCACCCCGGGCGCCGAGGAGTCATCCTCCGATCGGATGACCCCCGGTCGGGGCGTCCGGGGGAGGTTTCGCCCACGGCGTCCGGCGACGCTGGAGGCATGACACTCATCGACGTCACCGGACTCACCAAGTCGTACGGAACCCGGCAGGTCCTGCACGGGTTCGACCTCACCGTCGACGAGGGGGAGATCGTCGGCATCCTCGGCCCGAACGGGTCGGGCAAGACCACGGCCGTCGAGTGCATCGGCGGGCTGCGCGCCCGTGATGGCGGCCAGGTCACCATCGCCGGGATGGACCCCGCGACCGACCCCCCGGGGCTCCGCGAGATCCTCGGCATGCAGCTGCAGCAGTGCCGCCTGCCGAGCAAGATACGGGTCCGCGAGGCGCTGGAGCTGTACTCGGCGTTCTACGACGACCCTGCCCCGATCGACGAACTCCTCGACCGCTTCGGCCTCGCCGCACACGCGAAACACCGCTTCGACAAGCTGTCCGGCGGACAGCAGCAGCGCCTCTCCATCGCTCTCGCCCTCATCGGACGCCCGCGCATCGCCTTCCTCGACGAGCTCACCACCGGGCTCGACCCGGCCGCCCGCCGCGAGATCTGGGAGTACCTCAAGCTCCTGCGCGACGACGGCGTCACCATGTTGCTCGTCACCCACTTCATGGAGGAGGCCGCCTACCTGTGCGACCGCGTCGTCATCCTCGACGACGGACGCGTGAAGGCCTCCGGCACCCCGGACGAGATCACGGCCGCCACGGGCGTCCAGGAAACCTCCTTCACCGCCGATCCCGTGCTCGACGCGGACGCCCTGCGTGCGGTCCCCGGCGTGCTCAGCGTGGTGGTCGAGCGCGGGCGGGTGGTCGTCCGCGGGGACGACGACTCGCCGCAGGCCGTCCTCGCCCACCTCGCCGAGGTCGGCCTCACCCCGCGCCAACTGCGCGTCACGGCCCCGTCACTCGACGAGGCCTACCTCACCCTGACCGAAGGAGCTCTGCGATGACCACGTACACCCACGTCCTCCAAGCGCACGTCCGCAATGAGAGCCGGCTCCTCACACGTGAGCCGGCCGCCCTGGTGTTCGCGGTGGTGCTGCCGCTCGCGACGATCGTCGTCATGTCGGCGATCCCGGCGGCTCGTGAACCGCTGCCCGACTTCGGTGGGCTCTCCGTCGTCGGCTCCTACACGGCGACGATCGTGCTGTTCGCGACGTCGATCCTGGGGTTGACCGTCGTGCCGGCGATCCTGGGTGGCTACCGTCAGTCCGGTGTGCTGCGTCGCCTGCGCACGACGCCGGCCCCGCCGAGCACGCTGATCACGGCACTGTTCGTCGTGGTCGGCACGATCGGGTTGGCCGTGGCGGGGTTGCTCGTCGGCATCCCGGCGGTGGCGGGGGCGGGCTCGCCGTCGGACGTGGGCTGGTTCCTGGTGGCGGCGACACTGAGCCTGCTCGCGTTCCTGGCGATCGGCACGCTGCTCGCCTCGGTGGTGCCCTCGCCACAGGCGGCGGCCGGCATCGGTAACGCCGTCGCAGCGCTCATGTGGTTCACGGCGGGACTCTGGCTGCCCCGTCCGCTCTTCCCCGATTGGTTGGTGGCGATCACCGACGTCACGCCCGGCGGCGCGGCCACGCGGGCGATGCACGACGCAACGCTCGGCGTCCCGCCGTCGTGGCAGCCGTACGCGGTCCTCGTCGTGTGGACGGTCCTGGGCGTGGCGGCGGCGGTTCGCACGTTCCGGTGGGAGTGATGGGGGCGGGGTGATGGCGGTGGTGGCGGCGTGATCCGGCAGGATGGCCGACATGACATCCCCGCGTGACCGGCTGCGCCTGCCCGTGGTGCTCGGACTGCTCGGGGCGAGCCTCGCGGCGGCGGTGCTGATGGCTGTCCTGAGCGTGCCGGTCGTGAGCGTCGCCGACCTGCCGTGGCTCGTCATCCTGACACTCGTGATGGCCGCCGTTCGGATCGCCGGCCGACGGTTCGCCACCACCGACGCCCGATTGGTCGTGTTCTTCTGGGCCAACCTCCTGCTCGCGCTGGCGGCGGTGTGGCTCTCGCCGGCGTTCGGGCTGTACGTGTTCATCGGTTACTACGAGTCGGCGCTGTTCCGCTCCAGGCGCCAGCAGGTCGCAGGCATGGTGGGCGTCGCGCTCGTGATCGCGGTGGCCCAGGTGGGTGGGCCGCGCTCGCTGCTCTTCACCCCGCTGGTCTATGTCGCGTTCGTGGCGGTGAACCTGCTGGTCACGGGGTTGATGCTCGTCCTCGACCATCGCCGCGAGCAACTCTTCGTCGACCTCGCCGTTGCCAACGAGGAACTCCTCGCCGAACAGGCACGCTCCGCTGCCCTGCGCGACCAGCTCGTCGCCCAGGCCCGCGAGGCCGGCATCGCCGAGGAGCGGGCCCGTCTCTCCCGGGAGATCCACGACACCGTCGCCCAGGACCTCGTCGCGATCATCGCCCAGCTCGAAGCCGCCTCGGTCGCTCCCGATGAAGCCGAGCGCGAGCGCCGCCTCATCGCCGTGGACACCGCGGCCCGCGAGGCCCTCGGCGAGGCCAGGCGCGCGGTCCAGGCGCTGGCGTCCCCGCGGCTGGACGACGCCGACCTGCCGCTGGCCCTGGACGACCTGCTGGGGCAGTGGCGCACCGCGTCCGGGCTCGGGGGAGAGCTCCGCGTGGAGGGCCGGCCGTCGGCGTCCGGCAGGGACGGGGTGCTGCTGCGCATCGCCCAGGAGGCGCTCGCCAACGTGGCCAAGCATGCGCGGGCCCGCCGTGCGGATGTCACGCTCACCTACACGGACACCGAGGTGCGGCTCACCGTGACCGATGACGGGGTGGGATTCGATCCCGGCGCCGTCCGGCACGGCTACGGGCTGGCCGGCATGCGGGAGAGGCTGGCGTCCGTGGGTGGCACGCTCGACGTGTCGAGTTCGCCCCACGGCACCGAGATCAGCGCCCGCGTGCCGGCGGGGAAGGAGGCAGCATGATCCGCGTCGTCATCGCCGATGACCACCCGCTCGTGCGCGACGGGATCGTGGCGATCCTCACCCGGGAGGGCGACATCGACGTGCTGGCCGAGGCGGCATCCGGGCCCGAGGCGGTCGCGATGGCCGACCACCACGACCCCGATGTGGTCCTCATGGACCTCCGCATGCCCGCCGGCGACGGCGTGGACGCCATCCGGGAGCTGAGGGCCCGGTCGACCAGCCGGCCCCGCATCCTCGTCCTGACAACGTACGACACCGACCACGACATCCGCGCGGCGCTGGCGGCGGGCGCCGACGGGTACCTGCTCAAGGACACTCCGCGCGGCGAGCTGGTCCATGCCGTGCGCGAGTTGGCCGCTGGACGGCCGGTGCTCACCTCGTCCGCCCTCGCCACGCTGGCGGGCCGCGGGATTCCGGTGGTGGCGCTGACTCCCCGTGAGGCTGAGGTGGTGCGCGAGTTGGCGGCGGGCGGCACCAACAAGGAGGCCGCCGGGCGGCTCCACGTGAGCGAGACGACGTTCAAGACCCATCTCTCGAGGGTCTACGAGAAGCTCGGCGTGTCGGATCGGGCGGCGGCGGTGCGGGTGGCGTACGAGCGGGGGCTGATCTGAGGGCTCGGCCCGGGGTCTCGCCGGCTCGGTGATGGTTGGTGACCACTCGAGCGGCCCCCGAACACGGCAGAGTCGTTCTGACAAGGGGTGGTCGGAAACGGCCCTCTCTCGAGTGGTCGCCAACCATCACGGTTCTTCCGAGCGTGCCCGCCGACCATCACCGAGCTTGCCCGCCGACCATCACCGAGTGCCTGTCTCGCCGGAGCCCGGCCTACTCGGTCAGACCCAAGCGGCGGATCTGCTCCTCGACGGCGTGGGCGTAGATGTCCTCAGGGTCGACGACACCGACCAGGTGGCCACCGAACTCCAGGGTCAGCACTCCGATGAGCTCCGCCACTGCGAGGAGCGGGCCGACCGCCTGCGCTCCGCCGAGTTCCTCGGCCAGGGCGGCGAGCGCTGCGGTGGGTTCGGACCGCGTCCCCTCGGCGGCGGTCTCCAGGAACGGCATCACAACCCGTCCCGCCAACGGGACCGTGTCCTGCGGAGCGGCATACCCCGGGATCGGCGTGCCGTAGATCAGCTGGAACTCATGCGGGCGTTCCGTCGCCCAGGCTCGTAAGGCCCGGGTGATTGCACGCCACCGATCGGCGGGGCCGGCGTCCGACGCCGTCGCGGCGGCGTCGATGGCATCGCCGAGCGAGGTGTAGCTCTCCATGATCAACGCCGTCAGGAGAGCATCGCGGCTGGGGTGGTAGCGGTAGACCGCCGAACTGACGAGGCCTACGTCGCGCGCGATGGCACGCATCGACAGCGAAGCGCCCCCCACCGTCCGTATCTGTTCGCGCGCCGCCCCACGGATGGCCGCCTCCATGCGCTCGCGGTTCTCGTCCCTGACTCCCATGTCGCCAGTCTGCCATCTCACGCGCGATGTGAGAGCGCCGCTCTTGCATTTGGGTGAGAGCCTCGCGTAGTCTCAGCGATGTGAGAGCACCGCTCTCGGAAGGAGTCAAACATGAGAACGCAAACCTGGCTGCTGGCCGCCTCGGGGGCGAGCTTCGCGCTCTTCCCGATCGTGCGTCCGTGGTCCGACAAGACACTCACCGCGACCGGCATGGTTGAGGCGTTCGGGTCCCCGTGGTGGCTGATCGCACACGGGCTCGGGATGGTGGGCTTCGTGCTCATGGCGGCCGCGCTGGCGTCCGCCCCGACGTCCACCCTCGCGTCCGCCCCGACCGGACGACGTTGGCTCGCCTGGGTTGCCGGGGTGGCGACGGCGCTCGTCCTCCCGTTCTACGGGGCCGAGACGTTCGGTCTGCACGGGGTTGCGGGGACCGCGTCGGCGGACGCGGTCCCCGCCATCTCGGACGCTGTTCGCTTCGTCCCGGCCGCGATCACCACCATCGCCATTGGACTTCTCCTCTGGGCCGTCGTGGGTGTGGGGGTCGCGGTGGGTCAGTGGCGCAGCGGACGCCTCCGCTGGGCCGGCATGCCCCTCGGCGTGGGGTTGCTCACCTACCTGCCGCAGTTCACGATGGGCGCCGATTGGCGGATCGCTCATGGCGTCCTGATGCTCGCCGGAACTCTGCTGATGGCTTGGGCGGGGTCTCGTGGTGAGTCCGCTGGGACCATCACTCGCAATGGCGCCCCTCAGGCCAGGCAGGTCGCGGCCAGCCACTGAGGAGCTTGATGGGGTCGGTGGGCAGGCCACGCTGTGAGCTCGGTTCGGGCCGTGTGTGATGCCCGCGGGCGGGTGGTCCGCCGTCCGGACCCGGTCGGGTGGTCTGCCGTCCGGACCCAGGCGGGCGTGGTAGGTCCAAGTGGGCAGGCAACCCTGTGGTTCGGCGCGGTCCGATGGACGACCGCGCGGGTTCGGTTAGCAGCCCACTCGATGGTGCGTGCGGCCCTACTCGAGGAGGAGCGCCTCGGGTGGCGGGTCACCGGATGGCTCAACGGGGTCGCCGTTCATAATGCGGCGTGCGTCTTCGATGGCCGATACGGCCCGTTGGTTGCGCCGCGGTTCGGGCAGGCGGGACTGGCCGGGGCGAGCCGGCGGAATGAACTCGGGGTGCCCGTCGTCGCCCATGCGGACGCTCCACCGCTTGGGCGGATCTCCGCCCGGCCAGAAGCGGAGGGGTTCGACCACCCCGTGGTGGTGGGGGCAGAGAAGCACCAGGTTCTCAAGTGAGGTCGCTCCGCCTGCCCACCAGGGGGTGATGTGGTGCAATGCCGTTAAGTTAGCTGGGGCTGGCGAGTGTGGATTCGTGGTAGGTGTTCCTGCTTTATTCCGCGGTGTTGTGCACGTTTTGTGTTGTGGTAGGCGGCGAAGTGTCGCTTGACGACCCGCGGGTAGCTCCTGTGTCGTCGGGGAGGATTCGGGTGCGTTACGAGTTCGTCGACTATTTCATTCAGGATCGAGGGGGGAAAGTTCCGCGCCGCTGGAAATGTGGCGTCGGATGATTCTGAGAGCGCGAACGAACGATAATCGGTCGGGGTCGATCTCGGCGAGGTCGGAAGCGTTATGCACAAGTTTTCGGATCGCGTAGTGCGCCAGGAGGAGTCCCCAGATCTCTTGTTTGACAAGTTCGGGTGAGCGAGACCGTAGGACCCGGCCATGCGCGATCTGGTGGACCTCGATCTCATCAAAGACGTTCTCGATTTCCCAACGTTCGTGATAGAGGGCGGCGATTTCATCGGCGGGATAGCGGTCGTGGTCCAAGAGAGTGGTGATAATGCGGTACGTCGCCGAAGACCCCTCGATTGTGTATTCGACGACCCGGCAAGCGGTACCGTTATCGAGTAGCCACTGATGCTCGGCCCGCTTGTTATCGCGCCCATGGACGCGGGAGGATTGCCTCACTGCGCTTTGACGTGCGGGCGCCAAAAGGACGGACAGATACGATCCGTCGGGGTATTCGGTGATGGGGGGAAGGTTCAGGGTGCTCGCGACACGAAACGCGGCGTCCACCTTGCCCGCGATCAGCAATTCCCAGATCTTGTACGAGTAGAAGCCACGATCGGCAAGCAGGAGCGTTCCTTGCTCTAGCCGGCCGACCAGCCGCTCAGCCAGCGGCCGTTCGCTGGAGCCGAGGTCACCGATCACCGCGTGCGTAATGGCGTGAGTCCCACACTCGGCAACCGCTACCACCTGCACGCGCGGGAACACGCTGGCCCCACGTCCTCCCACGCTATAGCCGAACGTGGCGGCGTTGCCCGGCGACTCAGGAGCGTCCAGCACCACTCCATCAATAGCCATCACGCGTTGCCCGTGGAACCACGCCGACGGCGTCGCTGAGGAAGCCAAAGGCTGGGCAACACGCTCGAAAAGTAACTTCATGGGTTCTTCACCCAGGCGGGCCCGGGCCTGCGTGATTGCACTGGGCGTGGGAACATGCCAACTGGATAACCATCCACCGATGAATCTCAGACCGTTGACGAGCCTTCGCATGACTTCGTCATAGCTCTCCCCGAAGAACAGTCCCAACGCGATCACGTAGTAGACCACGACTCGGGCCGGAAGGAGACGCGAACGTTGCTCCCGCCGATTAGCCAGATCAATTGCCGTCTCGACCTCGTCCCGCGGAATACACTCCGCCAACACGCCCACAGGAAGATGATCCGTGAATTTCCGCGAAACGGATTCGTTCATAGCCCCACACTAGAAGAATCACCCCGGAGCGTCACGAACATAATCCCGCGAGTCGCACAAACCTCCGCAGACCACACCAACAAATCTCGAAAAATGCCGCAAGCATCCTCAAAGACCACTCACCCGCGAAGCAGTGCCAGCGGCTAACTTAACGGCATTG